>JBPCIQ010000061.1:0-19360 GCA_051006135.1 Pyrinomonadaceae bacterium
GCCATGCGCAAGGCGCTCGATGCCGCCCAGCGAGAGGCTGGCCAGTTCGGCGATGAGTTCGTGAGCGCCGAGCACCTCTTGCTCGGGATCGCCGCCAGCGGAGGTAACGCTGCCCGGCTCCTTTCCCAGCCTGGGCTGACCCGCGAGCGGATTCTCGAAGTGCTGAAGTTGGTCCGCGGTTCCCAGCGAGTCACGAGCCCGAATCCGGAGTCGACCTACCAGTCGCTCGAGAAGTACGGGCGCGACCTGACGGAAATGGCGCATGACGGCAAGCTCGACCCGGTGATTGGCCGCGACGACGAGATCCGCCGCACTATTCAAGTGCTGTCACGACGCACGAAGAATAATCCCGTACTGATAGGCGAACCCGGTGTCGGCAAGACGGCGATCGTAGAGGGGCTTGCCCAGCGAATTGTTTCCGGCGACGTTCCCGAGACATTGCGGAATAAGCGCCTGGTGGGCCTCGACCTCGGATCAATGCTCGCGGGTGCGAAGTATCGCGGCGAATTTGAAGACCGTCTCAAAGCAGTTTTGAAGGAGATCGAGAACGCGCAGGGACACATAGTCTTGTTTATCGATGAGCTTCACACGCTCGTCGGTGCCGGTGCCGCTGAAGGGGCAATCGATGCTTCAAACATGTTGAAGCCGGCGCTGGCACGAGGGGAATTGCGGTGCGTGGGCGCCACAACGCTCAGCGAATACAAGAAATATATCGAGAAGGACGCCGCCCTTGAGCGACGGTTCCAGCAAATCTACGTTGGTGAACCTACTGTCGAAGACACCATTGCAATCCTGCGCGGATTGAAAGAACGCTACGAAGTGCATCACGGCGTTCGGATAAAAGACTCGGCCATCGTAGCTGCGGCAACACTTTCCCATCGGTATATCACTGATCGATTTCTCCCTGACAAAGCAATCGATCTGATTGACGAGGCGGCCTCGCGACTGCGCATCGAGATCGATTCCCTTCCCCAGGAGATCGATCAGCTGGAACGAGAAACCATTCAACTGGAGATCGAGCGGCAAGCGTTACAGCGCGAAGAGGATGAGAAGTCGAGAATCCGCCTGCGCGAGATCGAACAGCGAATAGCTGATTTGAGAGAGACTTCCGCGGGCATGAAAGCGAAGTGGCAATCGGAGAAGGAAGCGATTGAGCGCATGCGCACGGCCAAGGCTGAATTGGAACAACTGAGACTGCAGCTCGATCAGGCGCGCAATGCCGGTGACCTTGGACGGGCGTCTGAGCTTCAGTACGGTAAGATTCCTGAATTAGAGCTCGGCCTTACCGCCGAGCAGGAGAAGCTCGCAAACCTTCAAAGCGACGGCGTGATGCTGAAGGAAGAAGTAGACGAAGAAGACGTTGCTGAAGTCGTGGCAAAGTGGACCGGCATTCCCGTCTCCAAGATGCTCGAAGGCGAGATGCAGAAACTCGTGACCATGGAAGATCGTCTCCGCAAAAGGGTAATTGGACAGGATGAAGCACTGACGGCTGTGGCCAACGCCGTTCGGCGCGCCCGCGCCGGGCTGCAGGACCCAAACCGACCGGTGGGGTCCTTTATTTTTCTTGGTCCAACCGGAGTAGGAAAAACGGAAACCGCGCGCGCGCTGGCTGAATTCCTTTTCGACGACGCACGGGCCATGGTGCGACTGGACATGTCTGAGTACATGGAGAAGCATGCGGTAGCGCGGATGATTGGCGCGCCTCCGGGTTATATCGGCTATGAGGAAGGCGGACAACTTACAGAGGCTGTGCGCCGGCGACCTTACTCGGTTGTTCTCTTTGACGAGATCGAGAAAGCGCATCAGGACGTATTCAACGTGCTGCTGCAGATCCTCGACGATGGACGACTGACGGATTCCAAAGGCCGGACAGTCGATTTCAAGAATGCGGTTTTAATCATGACGTCGAATCTTGGATCGCGTGAGATCCAGGCTGCGGAAGGTGACGAGGCGCAGGTGCGCGAAGCAGTGATGCAGGAGTTGCGGCTAAACTTCAAGCCTGAGTTTCTCAACCGGATCGACGATATCGTGGTCTTCCGCCAGCTCTCTCAAAAGGAGATAACTCAGATCATCAATGTGCAGTTGGAACGTCTAAGCCAAATGTTGCGTGAGAGGAATATCGCGCTTTCGCTTGATGATTCTGCCCGGGAACTTCTGGCGCGCGAGGGTTATGACCCGGCCTATGGAGCGCGCCCGCTTAGGCGGGCAATCCAGACTCTGGTTCAGAACCCGCTGGCAGTGAAGCTCCTCAATGGGGAGATTTTGCCCGGCCAAAAGGTTAGAGTGTCAGCAGACAGCGACAAAATGAAATTTAATTTGGACGCGTCAGCCGCTGTCGGATGAGAAGGTACTCTTAAGGGCCACTGTGAGAGCACGCGGCCAGGATTTAACAGTAGGAAGGAACCGCAGGATGTCTCAACAATGGAATCCTTTACGCGATTTGATGCTATTACAAGATCGCATGAATCGTTTGTTTGAGGACTTGACACAGAGGCGAGCAGGCGGCGGAGCTGACTCAGGAGAGGACGTCGAAGTTGCGGAGTGGTATCCAGCCGCTGATGTCTACGAAAAGGACGGTGAATACGAAATTGCCGTAGATCTCCCTGGCATCGACCGTTCGACGCTCGAGATCAGCATTGACGACAATACGTTATCCATCAAGGGAATCCGCAAGCTTGAGAGCAGCGCGTCGCCTAAACCGGAACGCCCGAGAGGGCGGTTTGTGAGGACCTTCAGCGTCCCGGGCTCTGTCGACCAGGGGAACATTCAAGCTGACTACCAAGACGGCGTGCTTGAGCTTCGCCTACCAAAACGTTCGGAGCCGAAGGCCCAGCAAATCCGGATCAAGGTACAGTAAACTAGCGACTGAGCGGGCAAAAGGTCAATTTTCTGTCGTGTGGGAGGAGTAAGCGCTCATATGGATTATTACAAAGGGACCTGGGATCAGAGTTCGGAGGCTACCGAAGATGCTGCAGAGGAGATTAGAGTCACTGATCGCCGCCGCCGTTACATGGATCAGGATCTCGCGTCGGAACCAGATTCGCCAACCGAGAAACCGAACTTAAAACCCAGTTACGTGGAGGAACTTGAGGCACGCACCAGAGCGGCTGAAAAGTTGGCCCAGGAAGTGCAGTCGCGCTTTCAACAGTTGCGCAGTCAGCTCCAACAAGAAACGGACGAAACTCGCCAACGCTTGAATCGGGCGGCCGATGAACGCGCCCAACGTGAGAAAGCCAATTTCATTGCTGCGCTGCTCCCGGTGTTGGACAACCTTCAACGAGCAACGGAAGCTGCGGATTCAGGCGGCTCTTCGGAACTGATTGGAGAAGGAGTGCGCCGGACTGCAGAGAGTTTTGAGAACGCGCTTGCTGCCGCCGGAGTTGATCCAATTAAGTCAGTGGGTGAGTTGTTCGATCCGGAACTGCACGAAGCCGTGGACACCATCGAAGTTGAGCCTGAGCAGGAGGGCGAAGTTATTAGTGAGTATTCCCGCGGTTACCGGCTCGGCGAACGGCTGCTGCGTCCGGCTCGTGTTAAAGTCGGTCGCACCGGTGAAAGGGTGCGCAGAGCCGTAGAATAATCGGGAGTTGTAGACTATAAGGAGAAAAAACGAGTGGCTGCAAAAGAAATGAAATTCCGCGAAGAGGCCCGCAGAGCGATGTTGCAGGGAGTCAACACGCTGGCAAATGCCGTGCGCGTGACACTTGGGCCAAAGGGACGCAACGTTGTGATCGGCAAGAAATTTGGCTCACCAGTGATTACGAAAGATGGCGTCACTGTGGCCAGGGAAATTGAGCTGCAGGACAGATACGAGAACCTGGGAGCCCAGATGGTTCGTGAAGTCGCTGTGAAGACAAATGACACGGCGGGCGATGGCACCACGACAGCAACGGTTCTGGCGCAGGCAATTTTCCGCGAAGGTGTGAAGAACGTCACGGCCGGGGCCAATCCCATGTCTTTGCAGCGGGGTATTCAGATGGCTACCGATAAAGTGGTCGCCGAGCTCGGACGTATGTCTCAAAAAGTTAAGACCAAAGAAGAGCTAACTAACATTGCCAGTGTCTCAGCGAATAACGATCGCGAGATCGGAAAGCTCATCTCCGAGGCAATGGAGCAAGTTGGTAAAGATGGCGTGGTGACTGTTGAAGAGTCAAAAACACTGCAAACTGAATTGGATATAGTTGAAGGTATGCAGTTTGATCGGGGTTATCTCTCGCCCTACTTCGTGACCAATCCAGACCGCATGGAAGCCGTGCTTGACGAGCCCCTGATTCTCCTGCACGAAAAGAAGATCTCGGCAATGCGTGACCTCCTTCCAGTACTTGAACAGGGGGCTCGTGGTGGCCGCTCGCTGCTGATTGTTGCCGAAGATATAGACGGCGATGCTTTGGCAACATTGGTAGTCAATAAATTGCGCGGCACAATCAAGGTCTGCCCCGTCAAAGCGCCGGCTTTTGGTGATCGTCGCAAAGGCATTCTCGAAGATCTGGCCATCCTCACAGGCGCACGAGTGATTACCGAGGAACTCGGAATCAAACTCGAAAACGTGCAGCTATCCGATCTCGGTTCGGCAAAACGTGTGATTGTTGACAAAGACAACACTACTATTGTGGAGGGCGCGGGTGATCGCAAGGCAATCCAGGGAAGGGTCGCGACTATTAGAAAGCAGATAGAAGAAACGACGTCGGACTACGACCGCGAGAAACTTCAGGAGCGCCTGGCAAAACTCGCCGGCGGTGTTGCTGTAGTGAAGGTTGGCGCTCCGACTGAAATTGCGATGAAGGAAATTAAGATGAGGGTGGAAGATGCGTTGAATGCCACCCGGGCCGCGTCACAGGAGGGCATAGTGGTTGGCGGGGGCGTAGCACTGCTTCGCGCCGCCAAAGTGCTCGATAATTTGTTAGTTGAGGACGCGGACGCGCAGACCGGTATAAGAATCGTGAGACGCGCATTGGAAGAGCCCCTTCGTCGGATTGCCGAAAATGCTGGAGTGGACGGAGCGGTCATAGTTGGCAAGGTTGAGGCATTGAAGGGTACGAAAGGCTTTAATGCGGCCAATGGCGAGTTTGAAGACTTGGCCGCTGCGGGGATTATTGATCCCACAAAAGTTGTGCGGTCGGCATTGCAAAACGCGGCTTCGATTGCGGGCCTGTTATTGACTACTGACGCTGCCGTGACTGATGCCCCTGAACCAAAGAAGGCAACTCCGCCGATGCCTGGTGGTGGTGGCGAAGATTACGACTATTAAAGCACTCTGTTCGTCGAACAGGAAACACGTTACGGGAAGGACGACACTAAGGCTCGCTGGCAGGAGATTTGCAAGCACCTTGGACGGTCAAATGTTGTTGCATTGAAACGCAACGGCGCCTATGCTCAATACATCTAAGCTGCGGGGTAGATCCGTAGTTTCAAGTGCGCGGTTCAAGCTAGTGTATGAAATAGGCCAACGAAGATCTCAGGCTGAGTAGGTACAAAATGGTTGATTTAGGTGCATATAAAGACAAGTTTGGCGAAAGCGGTCAACGCATTCTCGAGCATGCATTAAGCGAGTCGCGCCAGCGACATCAAAACTACGTTGCTGTTGAGCATATCCTGCAAGCTTTAATGCATGAAGAACCGGATCTTTTCAACTCGACAATGCGTGAGCTCTCTCTAGATCCCGTTGTAGTAAAGATTGCCCTGGATAAGCGTCTCGAGACCGGGAGCCAGCAGCACGTCGGTAAGGGCTTTCGAATTGCGCCCGACACGACCGATCTTTTTAAGCGCGCAATGGAGCGCGCTCGGGCCCAGGGACGCAAGACCATCGAAGCGACCGATATCTTTGAAGCCCTGACAAACTACGACAGCCTTTTCGTGGAAGTATTGAGAAATATGGGAGCCAGTCCTGAGACTGTGGCAGAAAACGTACGCGCCCAGGTACAAAAACGGGAACAAGAAGAGGAGCAGTATCGAAAGAAGTTTGAGCTTCCGCCCTACCTCAAGCATTTTGGAGTTTCACTCAACCGTCTGGCTCGGGCTGACAAGATTCCCCCGACTATTGGCCGGGAGAAAGAGATTCAGCAAATCGTAGAGATTCTTTGCCATCGCGAGCGGGCCAATTCACCCATGTTGGTGGGTGAGCCTGGTGTCGGGAAAACAGCGGTTATCGAGGGCCTTGCCCGGACGATCGAGTTAGAGCCGGAGAAAGTTCCCGCTCGCCTGCGCGGGTCGCACATTGTGCAATTACAAATGGGCGGCATCGTCGCCGGCACAATGCTTCGCGGAATGTTCGAAGAAAGAATCAAAGGCATTATAGATGAGGTGAAAGAGCGCGATAATCTGATTCTTTTTATTGACGAAGCGCACACGATCATCGGCGCGGGCGCCGCGCTCGGGACCTCGTCGGATGCAGCAAACATGTTTAAGTCAGCGCTGGCGCGAGGCGACATGCGCATCATCGGCGCAACTACGCTTTCGGAATACAAAGAGTCGATCGCTGAAGATGAAGCATTGGCCCGTCGTTTCCGGCTGGTGAAAGTCGACGAACCTTCCATTAGCGAGACCCGTGAAATACTTCTGGGTCTGCGTCCGCGTCTTGAGAAGAACTATTCAGTTAAGATCTCAGACGACGCGATCAATACGGCGCTGGAGATGGCGCCGAAATACATTCGCAATCTTCACCTCCCAGATAAGGCCATTGGTTGGCTCGATACAGCTGCTGTGAAGGTCGAAATCAACGAGCCACAAACAATGGTGGTCAAGCCGGAACATGTAATCGATGTGATCTCGCAACAGTCGAGCATTCCAAGGGACATGATCTTCCGCGATACGGGAGAGCGCTTTGCCTTGACGGAGGTCATGTTGGGCCAGCGTGTGATTGGCCAGAAGGCCGCCATCAAGGCTGTGGCGCAACGGTTACGGCTGAACAAGGGTCCGCTGAAGGAATCCCATTACAAGCCAGATGGTGTACTGCTTTTCCTTGGCCCGACCGGTGTCGGTAAGACAGAACTCGCCAAAGCTGTAGCGGAATTCATGTTTGGCGATGAAGAGAAGATGGTCCGCATAGACATGTCAGAATACAGTGATGGCACTGTCAGTATTGAGAAGTTGATTGGCATGCCACGCGGGATCGTGGGTTCGGAGCGTGGCGGTATTCTGACCGAACAACTCCGCGAGAATCCGTATACCGTCCTGTTGCTGGATGAGGTGGAAAAAGCTTCGCCTTACTTGATGAATCTTTTCCTACAAGCTTTTGATGAGGGTTGGCTGACGGACGGTCGCGGTAGGAAGGCTTATCTATCAGATGCAATAGTGGTAATGACTTCTAATCTTGGATCAGACAGCTTTAAGAGATTCGAGAAGCCATTAGGCTTTGGCACCAAAACAGCTACCGACTTTCGTGCAGTTAACAATGAGGTGATGAAAGCTGCGGAGCATCGCTTCTCGCCGGAGTTTCGCAATCGTATCGACGAGATCATCGTCTTTGCACCCCTCACAATGGACGAAGTACGCCAGATTGCCAAGATTTATCTTGATCGGTTGGGTCGTCAGATGGAGCGTCAGGGTAAGACGGTCGAGGTCACTGACGCTGCACTAAATCTTTTAACCGAGAAGGGTTTCAGCACCGCCTACGGGGCACGCTTCTTGAAGCGGCATATTGACGAAAAGGTGAAGCTGCCGATCACGGCCATGTGGAAGTCAGCAGTGAATTTCCTGGTCGATGTGGAAGATGGCGAGACTGTTGTCAGGCCAGCGGCCGCAAACAAGCCTGAGTTGAATTAACTTTCGATTATCCGATTGTAGAATAGAGGGGGTTTCAGTGGTTTTGTCATTGAAGCCCTTTTCTTCTCTCTCCGTTCTCCGAGCTTTTGGAGGCGTCTTAGTTTTTACCATGAGAACCTCGACACGGCTGCTTCTCTCACTCATGCTCATAATGTTAGGCGGACTTTTGCCGCCTGCGGCGCCGGCCCAAATAAGCAATGGCTCTGCAAAAGCGACTTCGCCTGACGACAAGGCCGAGAGTGTCATCAGGCGCTCCATTGAAGCCGTCGGCGGAAGCAACTATCTGCAAGTGAAAACGACAGTCGGACGCGGCTTTTTCACGACCTATAAGGAAGGCATTTCACAGCTGCCTGCAAGATTCGTCGACTACATCGCCTTTCCCGACAAAGAGCGTACCGAGTTTACGGGTGGCGGAATACGCGTTGTGCAAGCAAACCTGGGTGAAAAAGGATGGCTCTACGACGGTGCGACCAAAAGTCTTCAGGACATGAAGTCGGCTCAGATAGAAGACTTCAAACGCGCAGTGCGCACCAGTGTTGATAATCTTTTGCGCGGTTGGTGGCGTAAGGAAGGTGCGGCTCTCAGCTATGTTGGACGCCGCGAAGCGGGTCTGGCAAAGCGAAACGAGACTGTGCGCCTGACTTACCCTGATGGTTTCTGGATTGAGTATGAACTCGGTGCCAAGGACGGAATGCCGGCAAAGGTAATCTACAAACGGAACCGCACCAGGCCTGACTCTGATGAAACCGAGGAGATAACCGAGGAAGACCGTTTGGCAAAGTTCATTATCGTCGATGGTATTACCGCAGCCTTCGTCGTCGACCACTTCATCAATGGCGTTCAGACGAGTCGCATCAATTACGAATCAATCGAATATAATCGGCCGCTCGCAGATTCGTTCTTCACAAAACCGGATAACATCAAGGCGCTAAAATAAGCCGGTTTATTCGCACGTTAGGTATATATCTCATCGCGATCCTAGAAACATTGCGGAGTTCAGTCCTGCATGCGATGAAACATCTACGAACCGCGCGTCTCCTGTAAAGGACTCTGGCACGCGCGGCTAAGTGTCCAGGTGCCAACTGCCTGAGCAGGATAGACTAGTCGCTGATCCAAACACTCTTGACGTTTACAAATTCGCGAATGCCGAGCTCACCGAGTTCGCGACCATAGCCGGAGTTCTTGATGCCGCCGAAAGGCAGACGGGGATCCGAAGCCACCATGCCGTTGATAAAAACGCAGCCCGCTTCGAGTTCCTCGATGAAGCGGTCTCGCTCTTGAGCGTCATTTGTCCAGGCCGCTGCTCCGAGTCCAAAAGTTGTATTGTTCGCCAGTGCAATCGCGTCATCAACGCTATTGACGCGAAAGAGAAGAGCCACTGGGCCAAACACTTCTTCACAATAAGCGGGCGAATCAGCGGGAATGTTCGCTAAAACAGTGGGCTCGTAAAAATTGCCCGCGCACTCGATCCGCTTGCCGCCTGTTAAGATATGCGCGCCCGCTGCAACAGATGTCTTTACCTGGTCATCTACGTCTTTCAATATCTGTTCCGTAGCCAGCGGGCCAATGTCGGTCGACTCCTTTAGCGGATCTCCCACGCGGAGACCTTTCATCTGGGCAATGAATCTGCGCTCGAACTCCGCATAGATAGCTGAAGAAACGATGAACCGTTTCGCCGCGATACACGATTGGCCACAATTGATGGTGCGCGCTTTAACGGCCGTCGTCACGGCCTGTTCCATTTGAGCCGTTGGCATGACTATGAAAGGGTCGCTGCCGCCGAGCTCAAGCACGGTTTTCTTTATCTCCTTGCCTGCAATACCGGCGACGCTTCGCCCTGCCGGCTCACTTCCTGTCAGGGTTGCTGCCATCACGCGCGGATCTTTTATTAGTCTTTCTACCGCGTCAGACCCAATTAGTAGAGTCTGAAAAGCGCCCTCAGGAAACCCTGCGCGAACAAAGATTTCTTCAATGGCCAGCGCACACTGGGGAACATTGGAAGAATGTTTAAGGAGCCCAACGTTGCCGGCCATCAGTGCCGGTGCCGCGAAACGAAAGACTTGCCAGAAGGGGAAATTCCAGGGCATAACCGCCAGCACAGGACCAAGCGGCTGGAAGTGTATGTAGCTCCGGCGGGCGTTTGTCTCGACAACTTGGTCTGCGAGATGGCGCTTGGCGTGCTCAGCATAGTAACGGCAGACCAGGGCGCACTTCTCAACCTCCTGTACGGCTCCCTTAATGGGTTTGCCCATTTCGATTGTCATCAGCCGGGCAAACTTCTGCTTTTCCGCTTCGAGTATCTCGGCTGCGCGAAGCATCAGCACTTCCCGGTCTGCAAACGGGGTCTGGCGGGAGCTGCGAAACGTGCTAGCAGCCCGCGCTAGCTTCTCTTCGAGTTGCTGTTCAGTCAACGACTCGAATGTTTTCAGCGTTTCGCCCGTTGCGGGGTTAATGGTGGCAATCGGCATGTTAGCTCTCCCATGGTTTACAATTGTGTTTTTGATTTCACCAAATTATAGGATATCAGGTCTGCTTCGTGTATCCGGTGATGCAACCATAGCGGGTTTGCCCTTCCGTGCGGAGGGCCTGTGCGGATGAAATTGTGAAACTATTATGCGAAGACCTATTTGCTATGCCACTTAAAAATCAAACATTGGATAAGTTCGCGATCGCTGCCGCGCTACAGGAAATAGCCAGCTTGCTAGAGCTAAAAGGTGGTGTCTCTCGTTTCAAGGCGCGCGCCTAC
Organism: Pyrinomonadaceae bacterium; assembly: GCA_051006135.1. GTDB lineage: Bacteria > Acidobacteriota > Blastocatellia > Pyrinomonadales > Pyrinomonadaceae > PSRF01. The sequence goes on from JBPCIQ010000061.1 coordinate 10,508, forward strand.
CAAACAGGGGCGCGCGCGATAGCTGCTGTCGCGGGGGACATCGCCAAAATTATCGAGGACAACCGTCTTACCACACTACCTGGCATTGGCAACGCTCTCGCTTCCCAGATTAAGCAACTTCACGTAACCGGATCGTCCTCCGTTCTCGATAATCTGAGACAGGAGTTCCCGCCCGGGATTGTCGAGCTCTCCGCGGTGCCCGGCCTGAGCAATACCAAAATTGCTAAGCTTCATGAAGCTCTGGGCGTGACCTCGCTTGCTGAACTCCAGGCTGCCGCCGAAGCTGGGCTGGTACGTAACGTTAAGGGATTTGGTGCGAAGACCGAGCAAAGTCTGCTGGAGGCCATCGCAAATCACAACCGGGACAATAAGACCGCTAAACGATTCCTCCTTCACCACGCGCAACGAATTGGCGAGCAGGTCTTAGATTACATTCGAACGGCACGAGGCTTGGAAGAAGTGAGCTTCGCTGGTTCGCTGCGCCGCTGGCAAGAAACTGTTGGCACAATTCGCGTTGTTGCCAGCTCGAAGCAACCTGCAGCCCTGGTGGAGCATTTCCTGCGATTCCCCGTGATTGTTAAAGTCGAAGATCAAACTGATACCTCTTGCACGGTCGAGCTGGTCGAGGGTGCTAGGGTTTCCTTGAGAGCCGTGCGACCGCCCCAATTCCCGCTGGCACTGTTTTGGGACACGGGATCTGCGCCTCATGTCAGTAAGGTACACGAGATCGCGAGCCGCAAGGGGCTGGAGCTAAATCGCCAGAGCCTGAAGATACAGATCATTCGAACCGGGAAGGCACGGCCGGCGACTTCCCGAGTGCGTTCACTGGAAATCAAGCACGAGGCAGATATCTATCCAATGCTCCAAATGCAGTACGTCGCCCCCGAGTTGCGCGAAGACGAAAGTGAAATAGAGGCAGCGCTAAGAAAAGCATTGCCTGAAGATCTTATTACCCTTGCTGATATTCAAGGCATGGTCCATTGCCATACTACATATTCCGATGGCAAGCATTCAATTGAACAGATGGCCCGCGCCGCGGAAGCGATGGGCATGAAATACGTGACCATCACGGATCATTCACCCACCGCTTTCTACGCAGGCGGTTTGAAGCTGGATCGCTTGCAGCGTCAGTGGGAGGAAATTGACGAGACGCAGCAGAAGGTAAAGATCAAGCTGCTTAAGGGTACGGAATCAGACATTCTCTCAGACGGCAAACTCGATTACCCGGATCGCGTGTTGGAACAGTTTGACATAGTGATAGCGAGTATCCATTCGCGCTACAAGATGAATGCCGACAAGATGACCAAGTGTCTGGTAACGGCTATGCAGCAACCTGTCTTCAAGATTTGGGGACATGCTCTCGGTCGTTTGATTCAGCGTCGGCCGCCATTTGAATGCGATGTTGAGCGCGTGCTCGACGTGATTGCAGAGTCGCGAGCAGCAATTGAAGTCAATGGCGACCCTTATCGTCTGGACATGGAGCCACGCTGGATCCGTGAAGCAAGGAAACGAAAAATCAAATTTGTTATTTCAGTTGATGCCCACTCAGCCGGTGCTTTGAACAATCTAAAGTATGGAGTCGCAATGGCGCGTCGAGGGTGGCTGCAGCAGGATGAGGTACTGAATACGCTGGAAGCTAAGGCTTTTGCCAAAGCGGTGCAGCCAGCATAGCTGTCAAGTTTCCCAATCTATCCTGTCTCGAGCACTGTGTGCAGCCTCAAATCCACGGCAGCCGTGCTTTCGCCTCGAATTGCTCGTTCAGTTTCCGCACTTTATCTTCCAAATTCTGCATCGCTTTCTCAGGCAGCATCGTTCCGATTGGGAAGTCGATTCTCTCGGCCCAGGTTTCCCAGCTTTCCAGCAGCTTCGCGTGGGCCCCGGTTTCTGTATGAAACTGCACGGAATGAATCAGAAGCTTCTTTTCCAGCTCGCGCGCGGCTTCTCCCGGTTTGGCTGTCGCTGACTTGGGCCAATCCAGGTGATCAGTTCTGAGCGAACCCTGCTCATCGATCATCTCAAGCAAGTTCCGGGTTGACCTGGACAGTCCTTTCATCTGCCAGGGAACGCGTGCTGTGCCGATTGCAAAAATCTCAGGCCAAAGTTTTCGGTGCACCAGAGTGACTTTGCCTGAAATTAGTTTGGTGAACATGACGTCGCGGTGATACGCAAACTGGCCCAGGGTAAGAAAGATCTGCTGCCCAGTCGTGTGTGACCACCAGGATCCACTAATGGGCTCGCCGGCAATCAGGCTGGCCACACTCGGTAAACGCGCATCGGTTTCCAAAAGCAGACCCAGGCGCCTGAGGGTCTGTAGGGCCGTCTTAAAGTCTCGCGCGGCTATTTCCACGGAGCGAATAGTACATTAGAATAAGCCGACCTTAAATCCTCACTAAGGAGCGCATAATGCGACAAACCCTCATCGACTTAGCAAACAACCCGAATTTCATTTCCGGCATTTACAACTACTGCGATCGTTGGTGTGAGCGATGCCCGTTCACCTCGCGCTGCATGGTCTATGCAACTGAAAAGGAAGACGACGATGGAGACCCCCAGAGTCGCGACATCACTAACGAAGCATTTTGGCGCAAGCTGGCGTCGATATTTGAAGAAACGAAGCAAATGATGGTCGATTGGGCCGAAGAGGCAGGGGTTGACCCTACCCAGGTCGACGAAGCCGCGAACGAGCATAGGGAAAAGCGAAGATCTGATGCTTTCAAGGATGAGCTAGCGGTTTCGGCCACCGACTATGCCAATACTGTGACCAAATGGTTTACCGGATTTGATCAGGTCCTTAACGCCACCGACCTTGCACCGAATGAAGCGGACTCCGCCGAGATTGAAGGAATTGAAGAAGCACGCGAGGTTATCAATTGGTATCAATATCAGATTGCCGTGAAGCTGATGCGGGCCCTCTCATCACGAAGCAATGAGGCCGAGGGGCCGGATGAAATGGACGATCAACCAAAGGATTCTGACGGCTCCGCGAAAGTGAGCTTGATAGGGATGGGTCGGTCAGTTAGTGCCTGGCGGCTTATGCAGATGTGTTTGCCAGAAAGAGCCGACTCGATCATACCGATGATTCTGGAACTAGAGAGGCTGCGGCAAAGGCTGGAACAAAGGTTTCCAAAGGCCCGGGACTTCGTCAGACCCGGATTTGATGAAGTGCTCGGGGATGCAAACTAACTGACCAATGAAGCGAGCCTGATTTGTTGAGTGCCAGTGGCGAAAACTGTCAATTTTGCCAGATTGTAGCGGGAGCTGTGCCTGCGGTATCGGTTTTTGAAGACCAAATATCCATGGCCTTTCTCGACTACCGGCCACTCTTTCCCGGTCATTGTTTGCTAGTGCCGCGACAGCATCATGAAACGCTAGGTGATTTGCCGCCGAAACTAGTGGGGCCGTTCTTTTCTAATGTAAAGCTCCTTGCGCGAGCGGTTGAGAGGGCGCTCCATGCTGAGGGCACGTTTGTGGCAATGAACAATCGCGTTAGCCAGAGCGTTCCCCACCTGCACGCTCACATTGTTCCACGTCGAAGAAAAGACGGTCTAAAAGGGTTTTTCTGGCCGCGCAATAAATATGGCAGCGAAGAGGAAAAACTGAAAGTCCAGCAAGCCATCCGCCTGGCCATAACCATGCTAACCTAGACGCTAACCTAAACGATCCGCAGATTACAAAGAGAGATCAAATTCCCGGTGTTCTATAAGCCGGCGCGCTTTACCTTTCTAATTCATAATCTGTGTAATCGGCGTCATCTGCTGGACTCTAATGTGTGAGAAAAAATAAAACACACAAAAAATTGACCTCAGCCATGGGCCTAACGTATAAAGCGCATGTCACGAAGGTTACGGCTTTCGAGACCGACGAAGGGATCGGCAACCGGTGCGGTGACGCACTGGAAGAGAGGAAAGGCAGGCGGCTGCTAATCCTATGACGCCCTGAGTCGGAGCCGAAAGGCTCGGCTAGAGAAAGTCGCGAGGCTTTCTCGAGCTACTCGAATAAAAACGAGTGGCACCCTTTGGAAGTGGACCCGCCGAAGGGGGCGAAGTAGCTCGACGCAAGTTGAGCTTCGTTGCCGGGGTCGTAACCCGGCGGTGGAGGAAAAGCCACCAAACCAAAAACCTAGCGGCACCGCATTCGCAAGAATGCGAGACTTGTGAAAGCAGGTCGTGTGCTGACCGGAGATTAAACTGACCGCCAGTTGATCATCGGGATATAAAATCGGTAGCTTCTGCGTGTACATGTGGGGCTACCATCCTATAGAAAGCTTCGGCGATTTATAGGAAAACGGATTGCGCTATTGCCAGCTTGCTGGTGGTAGCGCATTTCGTTTTTTATAGAACACGTAACTCGCCAGCTGCTAATCCCGCTCCATTTCCACGCCTTTCTTCTGACCTTGAAAGGTGATATATGGAAAGAAGGCAAGATCCTCGCGCTACATTGTCGGAGAGTTTTACGAAATATTGGATTACTGGGCAAGGGCAACTGAAGGTCACTCCTCAGAATCTGATTAGACTTCCAACAAAGACGACTGGGGTTAGATCTAGCTCAGGATCGATTGTCACATCGTCTTTGTGGCGAGATATAGCTCACGCAACTTTCTTTTGCATCCCTCGCGTTGAATGAAAATAAGAAATGCCAAGGAGAAAAATCAATGACCGAAGCACGAATGCAAGAAGCCCCGCAGTACGCGCCTGGAACCTTTTGTTGGGTTGAGTTGGGGACGACCGATGGCGAAGCCGCCAAGAAGTTCTATACGGAGCTGTTTGGTTGGACTTTTACTGATAGCCCGATCGGTCCCGGCATGGTTTACACAATGCTCAAGCTCGATGGCAAAGATGTCGGCGCTCTGTACAAGATGCCCGAGGAGATGACGTCGCAGGGAATCCCGCCTAATTGGCTGTCCTACGTGTCTGTGAAGAGTGCGGATGAAGCGACTGACAAAGCTAAGTCGCTCGGCGCCACCCTCATGAAAGAACCCTTTGATGTGTTTGATGTTGGACGCATGTCAGTGATCCAGGATCCGACGGGAGCCGTCTTCGCAATTTGGCAGGCTGGGACGCATCAGGGAGCACAAATCTACAACGTTCCCAATTCGTTCTGTTGGAATGAGCTCAGCACCAAAGACGCCGCAAAGGCTGGTGAGTTTTACTCAGATCTTTTTGGTTGGGACAAGAAGGTTCAGCAGATGGGGCCCATGACTTATACCTCATTTATGAATGGAGAGCGTCCTGCTGGGGGCATGTACGAGCCGCCTCCGGAAATGGAGGGCGTACCACCCCATTGGCTGGTCTACTTTGCCGTGGACGACACCGATGCAATGGTCAAGAAAGCTGGTGAACTGGGCGCCACCACGGTCGCGCCGCCGATGGACATTCCCGACACCGGGCGGTTCGCGATCATTCAGGATCCCCAGGGCGCGGTTTTCGGGATCATCAAGCTCGCGCAGCCACCGGGTTAACACGTGCAACGATTTCATGAATTCCGCAGGACGCGATGTTCTTAGTCTGAGGAAGCAAAGAAGAGTGTTCGAAGCAACCGGTTGAGCTGCCGATGGTTTGCTCAACCGCGTTACTCCGGCGAATATGGTTTGCAGTCAGGCTATAACATTCCAGCCCTTCGGAGTTAACTTACTAAATGAAATCTCGCCTCGTCTGGTTTCTGCTCTGCTGCATCTGGGGATCGACCTGGCTGTTCATCAAACTTGGCCTCGAGGATTTACCGCCGCTCACCTTTGCGGGCATCCGATTTCTTATTGCCTCTGCGATTCTGTTGGGTATCGTTGCGTTCCGCCGTATTCCTTTACCCCGCACGCGAGCCGACTGGCTGCTTCTTGCGATCACCGGAATCCTGGCCTTCAGTCTGAATTACGGTTTGCTGTTCTGGGGAGAGCAGTACATCTCTTCCGGTCTGGCGGCGCTGCTGCAGGCTACAATTCCAGCATTTGGCCTCATCATTGCTCACTTTTACCTGCCAGCTGAACAGATGACACCGGCGAAAATTTTCGGGGTAGTGATGGGAATTGCCGGAGTCGGCGTAATCTTCTCCAATCAGCTAAGTGTAGCCGGCCCGAGAGCGTTAGCAGGAAGTGCCGCCCTGGTGCTCAGCTCGGTGTTTGTCGCTTATTCAAACGTGTTGGTGAAGGCGCGCGGGAAGAGCCTTGATCCCGCAATATTGTCAGCCGGTCAGATGATTTTCGGATTGATTCCACTTTTCGTAGTGGGAATCCCTCTGGAAGGAAACCCTCTTAACTTTCGCTGGACACCTATGGCCCTGTTTGCGCTCGTTTATCTGGCGATCGTAGGTTCGGTGATCGCCTTTCTGTTGTACTACTGGCTCATGCGCAAGATGGACGTGACCAACACAATGTTGATTGCGCTGGTGACGCCGGTGATTGCAGTGACGCTGGGCATGGTGGTGCTTAACGAAAAGTTGCACTGGCGGACGCTGATCGGTGGGGTAATGATTATTTCTGGGATTAGTTTGATAGTTCTGTACCGGGCAAAGAATGATGCCAAGGTTGTTTCTACAAGTTAGTATCCTCAAACCGCAAGAATCTCTTGGCTGATTGGCGCAGCCGCTTGTGCCTCGGCTCTCTCAGACAGGAAATAGAGATCATCAAGCTGGGCGCGAAGATATGCTTCGATAGCACTCGCTACAAAAGGTACCTCACTGGCCGGATAATAATTAGCGAGCTTTCGTAGCTGATCGATCTGTCCCGGGGTTAACCAAAAACCGCCAATCTCAGATCCGAATCGATTGTGAACAGAAAGTTCCAGTGCGGTGCGATGAATTGGCCTCAGATATCTCGCCGAATTCTGATCAACTTCCACGACACATTCGTGGAGTGCGAAACCGAAAAACGTCACGTCTGTTTTCAGATCCTCTTCCTCGGACTTGGGCATGGTTTCCTCCTCCGCGCAGCTTGCATGAACTTCAGGGTTGTACAGGAGTCACGCGATCATAGCTGCGGATGAGCCCGCGGACGACGCCCTGAATTCCAATTCGCTCGGGAGTCTTGATGAAAAGTGGTTTGAACTGCGGATTGGCAGGCTCGAGTCGAATGAAGTCAGGTTCGCGGTAAAACTTCTTCACGGTCGCATAGTTTCCGTCGATTAGGGCCACAACCATCTGGCCATTCTCGGCGGTTTGTTGCGAGGTGACGATAATGATGTCGCCATCCTGTATGTTTTCCTCAATCATCGAATCGCCCCGCACTTTGAGTGCAAAAGTGCGCCCGTGTCCGATCATGTCCCGTGGGACAGAGACCATGTCGTGGGTAAGAATCGCTTCGATCGGCTGGCCTGCCGCTACTGTACCAAGCAGAGGAATCTCGTAACTATCGGTTCCGGACTCTTGCTTGACTAATTCAATGCCGCGACTGACGTTAGGGATACGCTGGATGAGGCCCGCTCGCTCCAGAGCTGACAGAATGCTATGGACGCTTGCCGAAGAACTCATCTTGAATTGCTTTCCAATCTCGGCAATGGTCGGCGGCTGCCTATTTATCTCAAGAAAGCGGGTAATGAATTCATAGACCTGTCGCTGCCGCGCAGTAACTGGCATTCCAATCTCCTCTCTTGAATCCGGCTGAGTGCTATGTTAGATTTTCGCTAGTAACCGAAAATCAAACGAATATTATCGAAATGAGATAAGGGCGTCAAGGGTTTTGAGTTGGTGACGAGTTGCGTTTACGAGTGTTGAGGTTATAGATCATGAGAGCTGCAATTTCCAAAGCTGAAATTGAATCTGAGGTTGCCAGTCGCTTTGCTACCGCCTTCAAGCTCCATGAGAAACCGCCTGTAGCCGTTATCTCCACGGGGATCCCGGAAGTCGACTCTCTTACGGGAGGACTTCCCCGTGGTGCGATTACAGAGATTTTTGGATCTGCATCTTCCGGTCGTACCAGCTTCATGATCTCAGCGTTGGCCTACGCCACAACCCATGACGAAGTCTGTGTGTTAATCGATACAAACGACACCTTCGATCCCGTATCGGCCGCCAAGGCCGAGGTGAATTTAGAACAATTGCTATGGATACGTTGTGCCGCAAATGTCGAGCACGCATTCAAGGCTACTGATCTCCTTTTGCAGGGTGGAGGATTTGGAATTGTGGTTCTGGATATCGGAGATGTGGTGGGATCAGATGCACGGCGAATCATCTCATCCTGGTGGTATCGCTTCCGCCGCGTGGTAGAAAACAGACCTACTGCTTTCGTAGTAATCGCGGAAGATTCGTGCGTTCGCTCTTGTGCGTCACTGACTTTGAAGTTGAACCGGGAACTTGACGTCTGGTCTTCCATACAGACATCAGATCCGGATATGTCCAACCGGCCCTCCCGTGTCACGCCTCACCCAATCACAAATAATCCCACCCATTCAAATCTTATCAGCAGTATCCAGCTCAAGATTTCGCGTCAGAAGCCACTTCATTTAGGCGTGGGAGAGGCAAAGTTTCGGGCCCAGGCGCAATGACTTGACAATATTCGTTAATTTTCGCTAATCTTTGCTCACGTTCATTTATCTTAAAATTCTCCCTTACTGAAGGGCGCACATGTTTGCCTGCATTTTTGGGAAAGGAATTACCGACGGAGTCTCGTTGGTGGAGTTTGCCACCGCTTTCTCACCTCTGGTGGAAGAGACGGCGGTCGATACGGTGGTTATTGATGCCGAAGGTTGTGAACTGCTTTTTGGTTCGGCTTACGAAATGGCGAATCAAATTGTCAAATGCGCAGCGCGCCCAAAAGAATCTGCCGGGCTGGGATGCAAGGTCAATGTAACTTTAGCCGGGAATCCAGATGCCGCCATACATGCGGCCAGGTTCTTTCAGGGCATTACCTTTATTTCTTCCGGCGAA
>JBPCIQ010000062.1:0-14314 GCA_051006135.1 Pyrinomonadaceae bacterium
GCGTGCTCGCGTCCGGGACGAAGGCCAGCCCGTAGTTGCCGCACCCGCTCGCCGTCTGGCTCTCGCAGTCGAGCCACTCCTTCACGAGCGGCGTAATGTCGAACGAGAGGTAAGAGTTCACGGCAGGCACCTGGACACCCACGGCGACGGGGTTACTGGTGGCGTAAGTCGGGGTGGTCGTGCCGTCCTCACTCCACGAGTTGGTCACGCGGTAGACGTTGAACTTCCCCGGTATGGTGACGCCCGCGACAAACAGCCGCAGCGTGGCCTTCTTGATGTCGGCGCCGGGTGTACCAGAGGGCAGGTCTCCCATTTGTGTGGAGGTGGAGCCGGTGAGCTTGAACTTGATGAAGGCGGAGGTGGCGGGCTGACCGCGCACGGCCGAGGCGCCCTGCACGAGCAGAGCCTGGTTGCTGGTAATGCCCGCCGGGTAGGTCGAGTCATCCGTGAGCGTCGCCTGCTGCGCCGAGGCGACTGCAGGGAGCAGCGCGACGCAGGCGAGGGCGAGCAGCGCCGGTAACAGTAGGGTGTTGATGCTTCTGTGAGTCGCGCGTGCGCCAGAGTTTTTTCCGTTAACCGCGTGTGCCATTGTAGCGAACTCCTTTGAGGGTAAAGCACCGGGCTTCGGGCGCGGCGCGGGTGGCTGAATCGAAGGCTGGACAGGATGGGCGCGAGGGATTCGCTGCCTCATACTACTGGCCTGGCTTTAACGTCATTTCTGCCTTCCGGACTTGTCTTAATCTCGTCCCGCTGCGCGGCACGCACAGTTCACACGTGCTGGCACGTCCGTAAACCCACTGCCGGGCATGATCCCAGCTCTCATTGCGAAGGTGATTAGGCACGGCGAGTACTCCTGCACGCTTCTCATTTCTCTGTTACTCTCTTGCACTACCAACATGGGGCGAAAGAATGAGGTGCGGTATAATCACTACAACAGCTGCCAGCATGTGATCCTGACGGTCAGGTCGTAGGCTCGACTCGGCATTCTTTTCACATGGACGGCGACGCTGCGCACCGCCACTCTGAGTGCGCCCACGCCAATGATCGCGGGCTATAACATTTGATAATCATTAACTGAAACGCGCAGGTCGCACTCACCACCGGGCAGACAGTGCGCGCGCTCGACCGTCCCGCCGAGCGCCATGCGTAGGGCGTATAAACCGTCCGCCAGCGCGGGCAATACTCGCAGCACAATGAACAGCTTGGCGCCCGGGCTGACCCGCTGCCGCAGCCGTAGGTATAGCTCGCCTTCGAGGTGCCCGTCTAAAGGCACGCTCTCCTCGAACGGTGCGCCGCCCTCGTCCGTGCCCTGCACCGTCGCCGCGAAGAAGCCGGGGAAGGGTGCGCTTGAAAGCAGCCCGAGCACGGGCACCCCGTGGGGCGACCCCGCCAGCGCCGCCGCGCCGTGACCTATCTGTTCTTCAACCTCTTGCGTGTGCATCATGAATAAACCTTCTTTGCTGTCTTACGACTGAGCATGCCGACCGCAACAGCACTGGCGCGGCGCGCGAAACTTTCTCTTGAACAAACATGAAGGTTCTTCTCATCGTGGATTCTCCTATTTGGGCTAGGTTCTCAGTTTCTTGTCGGACTCGGCGCCGTTTTCGCTCGAATCATTGATGATAGTCGGCACCCAGATATTTCGTGCTGGTCTTTCTTCGGGCGTGATCTCTTTGGGTCTCACCTGCTATAGCGAGAATTTGGGTCGAATCCTATCTTCACCTTAAAACTTTCTTTTATATCGTTAGGAGGATGAGCGCGGATGCCCCCCGTATGCTGTAGGCCAGCACAACCGTAAGACACACGTTGGAGAACCGACCGAAAACCTCAACTCAATCCGAGGTCAGGCGACGGAGCGCAGGTGCGACTTTTTGTACAGCCCGAATGCAAGAACGGGTGGCAGGTATGCCACCCGTTTTCGCATCTCGAAAAAAGAGTTGTTAAGGTTAGAACTGTAGTTTCATAGCTAACTGGATCGAACGTGGACCGCCCACCTGGTAGCGCGGAAGCAGACCGGCGTCAAAGCCAAAATTCTGGTTAAACATCCTCGGCGAGCGACCGAAACTCGGTTGCGGTAAAAAGGGGACGGGCGGGGCAAAATTTGGATGATTGAAGAGGTTAAAGAACTCTGCTCTGAGGTGTAAATGAAGCCGTTCCGCGAACGTAAACTGCCTTCGTAGCGCAAAGTCTACCTGTGAGAGGGGAAAGCCTCTGACAGAGTTACGGCCAAGCGTGCCCTGCACACCCAGTGCCGGAACAGCAAACGCCGCCGGATTAATCCGTTTTCCGCCCGGCGCCGTCTTGTCCCTAATATAAAGAGGAACGTTTGGCACCAAATTTGGGCGTGCGACATTACGAATCGAGAAAAGCGATCGTCCACCTCCGACTAACACGGTAATGGGGGTGGCTGAGCGCGCTCTTAGCATGGCGTCCATGGACCAACCGCCGAAGATCGCTCTGACCGCGCGATCCCTACCTGGAATGGGAAGATCGTACGTGACTGCCGCCGCTACCGAATGGCGAATGTCGAAGTTCGAAGGGACCCGGTCCACTCTCGGGTCAAGGCTGGCTTCCGGCGTGGTTATCAAAGTTTCGGTCGAGGCGATATCGATCGAGTGTGACCAGGTGTAGGAAGCCATCGCCTGCAAGCCGTGCGAAAGTCGGCGTTCGAACTGAGTCTGAAGCGCATTGTAGTCAGAGGTGGCAGCGTTGCGAGTCACATATACGTCAGTAAAGAGCGCGTTTGGCAGCAACGCCTCGCGGCGTAGCAGACGTCGGCCAGCCGCTCCAAGGTAAGAGATGGAAATTGTTTGCGCATTTCCCAGTGATCTCTCGACCCCAAGGTTCCACTGAAACGTACGTGGCAGAACAAGTTGAGGATCAGCTACGAATAGCGGCGGATAGGGAGGGTCTGAGCTGAACGCAGGCGGCGCAAGTTGTGACTGGGTAAGTGGAAACTGAACATTGTTTAGAATCTTAGTGGCGGAATTGGGATAGTTGGCGCCGAAATTGCCTGGCCCCCAGGGCCATTGCCCATGTCATAGAAAATTCCGAATCCGCCGCGGACAACCATCTCGTGCCCACTCTTAGCATTCAGCAAATAGGCTGCTCCAACTCGCGGCGCCAGGTTGCCGTAGGTTGTTTGCCAAAGTGGAGTGCCACGCGGCGCCAGGGTCGCCGTAGGTTGTTTGCCAAAGTGGAGTGCCACGCGGCGCCAGGGTCGCTGTTGCCGGGTGATCCAAACCTCGGACAGTGAATGGATCATTTCCCTTCGCCTCATGTGGCGGCGGGTTTAGCTCCCACCTCGCGCCATAAAGTAACGTAAGCCGAGGATTCACTCTCCATGTGTCCTGCGCATAAACGGAAAAATTATTAAAAACAGGATAGACCCGACCAAGGTTTGCTGTAATCACTACCTGGCGGGCTTGCCCGGCGATGGCGGAACCAATGGTCGTGAAGACAGTTCTGAAGTCATATTCATGCACATCGGAAATCGGCGCGAGTCTGCGATAATCAATCCCAAAGCCAAATAAATGAGATCCGGCACGGGCCGCAACGGTATCTACGATATTGAATTGCCGCTGGTAATTGTACGCTTGCTGACCAAAGAGTAAAAATGTCGGCCCAACGCTAATGTTAAAGAGGGCGCTTCTTGGCGCGGCCGCGGATGTTGGGAATATTGAAGTCGTCGAAAGTGGCACTGCCCCACCGAAGTTGTCCATGAGATACTCGATGGACCCTCTGACACGGCTATAGTTAAAGCGCAGGTCATTTGTGACGCGCACGGTTATCATTTGCGCCCCAAGCGTCAAAGTGGCGGGCACTGACGAGGCGCGTGTGATTTGGTTTAGACTAACGCCGCCAAATGCGCCGCGCAGCGAGTTAGCCGATGGAGCATAGTTATACCTGCCGAACAGGCCCAGGCTGTTGTTCAACGCGTGGTCGATGCGAATGCTGGTGGCATTAAGCGTCGATGGACTTGAATACGTAGCCGAGAATTGAGCGAGACCGTTGCCAAAATCTGTCCCGTTGGGAAGCGGAAACGCGTTCAGCAGCGGTTGCATGGAAGGTATTGCGGCCTGACGAGCGCTCAGCGATGGAACATCTCTGGTGGCGACCCGAGGTAGTAGCAGGCGCAGACCCTCGTAGGAAAAAAAGAAGAAGGTGCGATTGCGGCGCAGTGGCCCACCCAAAACACCTCCGAAGTCGTTCTGCCGCTGCTTCGCTTTTGGAAGCCGGAGGCTATTCGCAAACCAGTCGTTGGCGTCAAGCGCTTCGTTGCGCAGGTAATTAAATACAGTTCCGTGAAAATCGTTCGAGCCAGAGCGAGTAACAATGGAGACTTGCGCGCCGGGGCTGCGTCCGAATTCGGCGGCATAGGTCGAAGTTTGTATACGGAATTCTTCCATAGCATCAACTGAAACCATACCGTTGGTCCCGCCGAAAGAGGTAAATGCCGGAATTGACCCAGTGGCAGTTTGGTCAAGCGTTGGGCCTGCAGCTATGCCGACATTCGCGCTTACGCCATCAACCATAAAGTAATTGCTGTTCTGGCGCTGGCCATTCACGCTGAACTGGCCCTGTTCGCTGTAATCGGATACGGTCAAAACGGTTCCCGGAGTGAGTTCAATCAGCGCGTTGAAGCTTCTGCCATTCAGCGGCAGATTCTCGACAAACTGCCGATCTGACTGCCGCGGATTCGGCTTGGATCAGCGATGCGCCGCTGATCTTCACCGATTCACTGATCTCACCAACCTGCAACTGAAGACGGAGCTTGCGCTGGTCATTCACATTGAGCACGACGTCTTCCAATTGCAGGGTAGCAAATCCCGGGCGCTGGGCGGTCACAGTGTATCGTCCGGGCGGTAGTAGTGAGACCGCGAAGTAGCCATTTCTGTTCGTGGTTGCCTGTCTTCGCCTTCCTGTACCTTCATTTACAACCATGATTTCTACATCCGGAAGAACAGCGCCCTGCTGATCGGTCACTGACCCGTCGATCGTAGCCGTCGCCGATTGCGCGTGCAGCTTGTTTGCCTGGAGGCTCAGGACACTCACGAGGAACGTAACAGTAACAAGAGCCTCGAGCAGTCTGTGAATCATTGACTTATTCCTGATCCGACTCTTCGTCGCCAGCATGTAAGTCCGCTGCTTTTTTCTTCTTAGTTTCATCGGCGCTCCTTACTAAATTTCGGGGCTGAAATTCCACGAATCGCAGAGAGGCGTTCAAGTTCTAGTTCCGGCGACCCGAGGCCGCAAGAGTCGGTCGTGAATTATCCACTCTCACCGCCAGACAACTCAATGGATGAAACCAACCAACTGGTGCATCGGGCCTGTTTTTGGCAAGCATCCTGATCTCGCTTCTTATAGCGAGAATGTCAGCGGAATCGCATCACAAACATCCGCACGAATCTGGCAACCCCCGAGCATTCTATGGTAAAGACTTATCCCCAAAGCCGTCGTAGCATCGATCTTATTAACTAGAACCAAAGCAAATTAACGCCTGGGACTTAGTTTATGTCCGCCTTACCAAACGAAGTAACTCAACTGCTGATTAACTGGAGTAAGGGCGATAAGGCAGCTTTGAACGACCTGGTTCCTCTAGTGCAAGTCGAGCTGCGTCGAATGGCCAAACGCTACATGCGCCGCGAGGATCCCGGTCACACGCTGCAGACCTCGGCGCTCATTAACGAGGCCTACATCCGGCTTATTGATCAGAAAGACGTGGAATGGCAGAACCGCGCCCACTTCTTCGCCGTCGCCGCTCAGGTGATGCGACACGTTCTCGTAGATCACGCCCGCAGCCACGCTTATGCCAAGCGGGGAGGCGGGGCGCACAAAATCTCCCTTGATGAAGCAGTGGTATCTACCGAGCAAAAAGCCGCGGAGTTGGTGGCTCTCGACGATGCATTGAAAAACCTTGCAGATCTGGACCCGCGAAAAAGCCAGGTCATTGAGCTGCGCTTCTTCGGGGGGCTAAGTATCGAAGAGACTGCTGAAGTAATGAAAATCTCTTCGCCTACTGTCCAGCGCGAGTGGCGGTCAGCCAAAGCCTGGTTACGTCGCGAGATGAGCAAGGAGTCCGACAAATTTTAGTTTGTCGGACATCGTGATGGTATTTCAATGAAATTCTCGCTCTAGGAAGTATGGCCGGAGAAGATCCGAAAGCGTAAAAATGACACCTGAACGTTGGCAGCAAGTTGACAGACTATTTCAAACAGCCATCGAGTTGAATCCTGGCGACCGTGCCGCTTTCATCGATACGTCCTGCGCTGGCGACGAAGAACTGCGGAACGAAGTTGAATCTTTGATCACTTCCGACGAGCAAGGGCTGAGCTTTATTGATGATCCCGCATTTGAGGTGGCGGCCAGTTTTTTAGTAGACAATGAGCTCGAACTGGCAATAGGCCAGCAGCTCGGCAACTATCAGATTCTTTCCCTACTCGGCACCGGCGGCATGGGCGAAGTGTACCTCGCCGAAGACGCAAACCTGGGTCGCACAATAGCGCTCAAGTTATTGCCTGCCGAGTACACTAAAGATGAAGAGAGGCTCCGGCGCTTTCGGCAAGAGGCTCGCGCCGCATCGGGCCTTAATCATCCGAATATCCTAACCATTCACGAGATCAACCATTTCGAAGGCCGATACTTTATCGCTACTGAATTCGTTGATGGTGAAACTTTGCGTCAGCGTATGAGGCGCCCGCGGCTCAGTCTGAGTGAAACGATGGACATTGGTATTCAGGTGGCCAGCGCTTTGGCAGCAGCGCACCGGGCTGGAATTGTTCATCGCGACATCAAGCCCGAAAACATCATGTTGCGGCATGACGGCTACGTCAAAGTCCTGGACTTCGGACTGGCTAAACTAACTGAGCAGCAATTGGTACCAACAAATTCTGAAGCACCCGCCGCAAGGAAAGTAGACACCACGCCGGGGGTGGTAATGGGCACTGTCAAATACATGTCACCCGAACAAGCGCGAGGACTGGAGGTAGATACGCGCAGCGATATCTTCAGCTTTGGCGCCGTGCTCTACGAAATGATCACAGACCGTGCGCCATTCGAGGGAGAAACAGCAAGCGACCTGATTGCGGCAGTGCTAAAGGAAGAACCTACCCAACTGAAACAGCACTCGATAGATTCACCCGACACCTTACAGCGCATCATCAGTAAGGCTCTGCACAAAGCGAGAACGGAGCGGTATCAAACAATCCGGGACTTGCTGATTGATCTCAAGGGCTTGAAGGCGGAGTGGGAGGTGGAGTCAAGACTTCAGCACTCCGAACAAACCGCCGGAAGCAGCGAAGTAGTTACGTTGAGCCGTGCTCAACCATCAGCTCAGACGATGGATGGTTTAGCACTATCCACCAGAGACGTAAGAGCCGCGCCTGCATTGCTCAGCTTCGAGTACATCGTCAGCGGGTTCAAACGCCATAAGATCGGCTCCATGGTTATGATGGCGGCTTTGGCTGTTGTCGTTGTTGGCTCGCCCCTCGCCTTGGACAATTTTATCCGCAGGCCCCCCTCGCCATCTCACGAGATGAACATAGCGCGCATCTCTAACACCGAAAAGTCCGTACAGGCGGCGATTTCCCCCGACGGCAAATACGTCGCTCACGTCGTCAGCGGAGCGAACCAAGAAAGTCTCTGGGTGGTCCACATCGCCACGAACAGTAGTGTACAGATCGTCCCGCCCGCCAACATCGGTTACGGCGGCCTGACCTTCTCAAGAGATGGGAGCTACATTTTTTACGCTCAAAATGACGGTGTGCTCTACCAGATCCCCGTGTTAGGCGGCGATGCCAAAAAAGTGCTGGCAGACGTGGCAGGCGCAATCAGCTTCGCCCCGGATGGCCAGCGGTTCGCATTCGTGAGAGAGCTTAATTCGGAAGAGACTGCCTTGATGGTTGCGAATGTGAACGGCGGCGGTGAGCAGATACTTAGCACGGCAAAGAAGCCCAAATTTCTCTCCACGAGTGGGCCGGCGTGGTCGCCTGACGGAAGCGTAATTGCTTGTGCGGCTGGAATGACCGCGGGTAATAGAGAGATGAGCGTAATCGGAATTGAACTGGCGACGGGCCAGGAAAGACAGGTCACGGATCAGAAGTGGCAATCCATTGAGCGCGTTGCGTGGCTCTCGGACGGCAGCGGGCTCGTTGCGCCCGCCACGGAGACTGGTAGCGGGCCCGTTCAAATCTGGTCTATTCCATATCCCGCGGGCAAAGCGCGAGGCATTACGCATGATTTGAATAATTATGGTGACAGCAGTTTGACGGCTGATTCCAGAAGCCTGGTGACTATCCAGTTCGAGCAACGAAACAGTCTCTGGATCGTACCCAATGGAGATCCCAGTCAGGCCACGCCTCTCACTGTCAGCAAGCATGAGATTTACAGGGTTATCTCCTGGACTCCAGATGGCAGAATTCTCTACGCATCAAATGCTGGCGGTGGCCGTGATATTTGGATTATGAATGGCGACGGTACGAATCCAAAACAACTGACCGCTAACGCTGGCCAAAACTTGCAGCCATATGCTTCGCCCAATGGACGCTACATCGTCTTCCTTTCCAACCGCGTAAAGACCGGCGCTTTCAACATTTGGCGGATGGACATTGATGGCGGCAACCCTATCCAATTGACGCACGGAAGCGGTGAGGTGCAAGCCATTTGTTCGCCGGATGGGCGTTGGGTGGTTTACTCAAAGGGTGGTCCAGAGACTGGCAACGAAACAAAAACTGTCTGGAAGGTGCCGATTGACGGCGGTGAGCCCGTGCCGTTGACCAGCACACCTGCCAACGGGCCGGCCATCTCCCCCGACGGGAGCTTGGTCGCTTGTTGGTACAAACAGGATAAGACTTTGCCATGGAAGATAGCCCTCATTCCTCTCGCTGGCGGCCCGCCGATAAAGACGTTTGATGTGACGCCGACTTCTATCTTTCGCCTGCGCTGGACCCCTGACGGGCAGGCCATCACCTACATCAACACACTAGACGGAGTCTCCAATATCTGGAGTCAATCAGTAAACGGCGGCCCGCCGAAGCAGTTGACTCAATTTACCTCCGAACGAATCGAGGGCTTCGATTGGTCTAGCGATGGCCATCTAATCTGCTCGCGCGGTTATTCTGCTCGTGACGTTGTTCTCATCAGCAATTTTAGACAATGACGCGCATTTACCGGAAGAGTTCGTGAGATAAGTCGACCAGCAACTGCAATTTCCTGATCATTCCGGTAAGTGAAAGTAAGGTCTCCCAAATTACATCCAAGCTGAGGTTGCAAAATCGATCCTCATCCCCTCGCCAAACTCGTAAAACAATACTTTTAGTGCGATCCCTCCAAACTTAGGATCCCCAAAGTGGCGATCCTTGAGGTTCTGGCATGACGCTTGTAATGCGGATCTCAGGTATTCAAAATCTGTTCCCTTTTGTTGCAAAGGTTTGCACTTTAACCGATGAGTGTATGTTTGTTGATAAGAATGTTCCAGAGAAAAGATGCCTTTGCTTTACAGGAGGACGTACCCCTAAACGGTTTTCAGTCATCACCACCTAAATATCAAGGGCAGAATATTCGCGCGGCTTGCGAACAGTTTAAAACCAAGACAAATACGTCGCAGCACCTGCGTGTTGAAGAACGGTTGTTATCGTCGAGTCCGACGTGAGGGTTTTCGTTCTGCGAACGCTAAGATAGCTAACAGAGGTCAGGAATTGGTATGCGATTAGGCACACGATTAGGCACACTATTGATCACGGATTTTCAGCGAAAGACGGGCCTCAATTGGGCAACGTCCATCACGATGGTCGTTTTTCATATCGGCGCAGTAGTCGCGCTTTTTATGTTTACCTGGCAGGCGCTTATCGCTTGCTTGTTGCTTTGGTGGGTTGCTGGAAGCCTGGGAGTCGGTATGGGCTATCACCGGCTGTTAACACATCGGGGCTTCAAGACACCGAAGGCAGTTGAGTATTTCCTGACCTTATGTGGACTACTTGCCCTTGAAGCCGGACCCATCGCGTGGGTGACGACGCATCGTATTCATCACGCGCACACGGACGCGCCGGGCGATCCACACACGCCACGCGAGGGAAGTTGGTGGGCGCATATGGGATGGATACTAAAAGGCACAGCGCAGCGATACGATGCCTCTGTGTGTATGCGTTATACCCCTGATCTGATGAACGACCCTGTGCATCGGTGGTTCGAGAAGTGGTATTACGTGCCGCTGATCGTACTCGGGGCGGTGCTCTTGGCCTTGGGTGGCTGGCCGATGCTGTTCTGGGGCGTCTTCTTGCGAGTTACGTTCAACTTTCATACAACGTGGCTCGTCAACTCAGCGACGCATCTATGGGGAACGCGCCGTTTCGAGACGAAGGATGACTCACGCAATAGTTGGTGGGTGGCTCTGCTCACATGGGGAGAAGGCTGGCACAATAATCATCACGCGCACCCCTCTTCCGCAAAACATGGATTCGCCTGGTATGAAGTGGACATGAATTGGTGGGGCATCCGCGCGCTCCAATTGCTGGGGCTGGCAAATACCATCAAACTAGGCGACGGCTCAGGTAAAGCCAAAGACGCGAACTCGGCAAAAACTCAACTCAAGATAGCCGCTTAACAAAATGAGCACTTACTCGACTGACTCACCGATAGCCAATTAAATTAACAGGACAATGTGTTTTTGGTAACGGCAATTTTAAGTTAAGTCCGGCCGAGAAGCATCGAGCACGAACGGTGGAATCGAATTTGGAGCCACGATTATTTCGACTCATCAGGATAAATGAGGCACACGAAAATGGCAGCCTCCAACGTCAAGAACGACTAACGTCGGAGCGGCCCGCTCTGGAGATGAGCGCCTGTGAGTGTATCGAACGCGTTAATAGCCGTAATGCGGAAGATCCCGACGTTGAATCGCTTCCACTATTGAATATTAGTCTGACGTTTGGATCTTCAGAAAACGCCTTCGAAGACATCGGAAAAAGGATCTATGACGAAAAGAGTCTCTGCCCTTGCACTTATGCTCGCGCTGTCGCAATCGTCGTGCATCGTAGCCGGTGGCTACAGCAGCAATGGCGGCTGGTATCTCTGGCCGGGTAGTATCCTCAGCATCTTGGTCGTAGTTGCAGTGTTCTTCCTCTTGAGGAGACGCAAGTAATTCCCCTTGGCAAACTTTCACGATCCCACTCAGCTAGGTGGAATACACTATGTCCTGTGCCGTCGTTTCAATTATTGCTTTTCTCCGTCCTCTATGGGGACGATCCGTTTGAGACGATGCAAATTTCGGATGCGAACTTGCGGCATCAAACGGAATACGAGCTGCGGAGCAAGCTGATTCAACTGCGAAGTCTCTACATTCCTGCTTCGGCGTCGGGTAAGAAATTATGCGCACTGATGAGCGACAGCCTGATGAGTTTCGCCACATTGTTCGCTTCGGTGTTGCGGTTGAGCGGTGTGGAGCGCCTGTCCTGAAACGCGACTGCGTCGAGTCGACCGTGCGGCGCCTAGCATTGGATGGTGATTCGTTCGAGCGGATTTTTGCACTCACTGATAAGGGAACGCAGACCTTAAGTGGGGCCGGAGCCAACGAGCTTTTCGCCACGTACCTCGTGCAGATTGAGCGCGTCATCGAGGCGGTAGATCGCACGACCTAAAGCGGACCATTCGTCGCGTCCTCCAGGCTAACGATCTCCGCCCGTCATAATCGAAGCCGTAGATCGGACGACCCTCCTGCAAAGAGCTTGCCCGAAATAGGATTGGGGAGATTCTGTAAGTGATGTGGTCTGTCCCGCAAATGTCCCGCAAGGAGGTGCAAATAGAGCTGTCTAAGGCACAGCATGCGCAGTATGCACATGCAGTTTTCCTAAGCATTCCTGTAAGTGATGCAAATAAAGGCCGGCTAAATCAGAGTCCCAAGCTGAAAGTTGCGCGTTCGATCCTCGTCGCCCGCTCCAAAATTATTAGGAAAGTGATCAGCTTCGGAATCTTAAATTGATTCAGTCTTTCCTCGATTACTCCTTGGAGTCCGAGGGCCAAGCCTGGCGGTGACTCGCGTTCAGCGGTTGCCTGTTCCAACGCTACCAACGGCAACCGGCTGGCGAGCGTTCCTTCCAGCGCCCAGCGCATTACTTACGACAGAAGCCATCCTGAATGACCAGATAGATGCACTCCGCTTTCAGGGGAATATGAGTGATATCGGCCACCCGAGTTGATTGAAATCCGGTTAGCTTCAGCCGAGGTACGAGATTCAGATACATCTCCAACTCAACCTGCAAACTTCGGCCGTGTGTATGCAGCGTATGGAGGATTTGAGCTTGCCGGTAGGTAAGAATATGAAAACCAGCCTCATTCTTAGCGCGTTCTTGATTGCTGTCTCATGTCTTGCGGAGATCGCGCACGGCACTCCGAAATACGGTGGCACTGTCGTGGTCGCGATCTCAAGCGACCCGGGAGGTCTTAACCCTGCCATTACAACTCAAGGCGGCGTGCACTTGATCTGTGGTTCGATCTTCAACGGGTTGGTGGCGCATGACTTCACCTTGAATGCCGTGCCCGATCTGGCCGAGCGCTGGGAAATCTCGCCCGACGGAAAGACCTACACTTTCCACCTGGCATCTGAAGCGGTATTCCACGACGGTGTGCCGGTCACCTCGGAAGACGTAAAGTTTACGTTTGAGCAACTATTGATGAAGTATCACTCGCGAACGCGCACTTCCGTGGGTGATAACCTGGATCATATATCGACGCCCGACGCGCACACGGTGGTGTTCGAATTCAAAAGGCCATACGCCGCTTTCCTTCAGCTCATTGATGCTAGTAATGCTCCCGTGATGCCGAAGCACTTGTACGAAGGAACGGACCCGCTAACGAATCCACGTAACACACATCCTGTCGGCAGCGGGCCATTTAGGCTTCAGGGGTGGCTGAAGGGCGATCATCTTACGCTCGTGAAGAACGAGCGCTATTTCAAGACAGGCAAACCCTATCTGGATCGCATCGTGTACAAGGTCATGCCTACCGGGGCGCTGGCGACCATCGCATTCGAGCGGGGGGAAGTTGACTACCTACTGGGCGCGTCACCGCTCGATATAGCGCGATTAAGAAACCTGCCCGGCGTTGTGGTTACCACTAAGGGACGCGAAGGCTTTGCAACCGTCGAAACGCTCATCCCGAACCTGACGCGAACGCCGCTCTCCGACTTACGCGTGAGGCGCGCCATGGCGCACGCCATTGATAAAAACTTTCTCGTGGATAAGCTTTTGTTTGGCCAGGGTGTTGCGGCCACAGGTCCCGTTTCGCACATGCTCGGCTGGGCATATAACCCGAACGTCGACAAATACGCGCACGACGCAGTGCTCGCCAATCGACTGCTCGATGAAGCAGGACTGAGGCGAGCTAATGATGGGATACGGTTTCATTTGAAGTTCGTTCACGCAGCTTCTTACGCGAAAGTTGCCGAGGCGCTACGCGATCAGTTGCGCGAAGTCGGCATCGCGGTCGATCTGCAACTCATGGAGTTTGCCGCGGCAGTGGACGCCGTCTATATCAAAAAGGATTTCGACCTGGGGTTCGCGTCATTCGAAAATGGCCCCGACCCGGATATTGGGGTCAAACGCACGGTCGTCTCCTCAAACATCGGGCCGATTCCGTTCTCCAACGGCGCCAGTTATCGCAATGCGCGCGTTGATGACTTATTTGCTATCGCTGCTTCCGAGTTGGACAAACACAAACGCTCCGCGTCTTACTTTGAGGCGCAGAACCTCCTGGTTAAAGACCTAGCCTACTTCTGGCTCTACGAACCCAACTCCGGCGCCGCTTACCGCGCGGGGTTGCAGGGCATGTATGAGTGGAGTGCGAAATCAAATATTTATTTCGCGCAGGATGCCTGGTGGGCCGACGGCGGGCGCGCGGCTCATTCATCCGCAAGCAGTTTCGCGCGTGGGAGGCTTTACATACTCCTGGCGCTCGTTGCTCTTTCTGCCGTTGTTGCCGCGATTCTGCTGAAGAGAAGACGGCGAAGAGCCTGAAAGTCACGCTGGCTTGTCGAGATTTGCTATACGAGTCTTGGGGTCAAGCGCGCGGTTGAGTGCGTCGCCGACCGTGTTAAGTGCCAGGACAAGCAGCGAGACCGCCAGCGCCGGAAAGAACATGACCCACCAGGCATCGCGGATGAAGTGCTCCCCGTTGTGCAGCATGTAACCCCAACTCATGTAGTTGCTGTCTCCAATGCCGATAAACTCCAACGCTGCTTCGACCAGAATCACTCCACCCACCATCAACACGACGTTGGTAATTATTATCGGGAGCGCGTTGGGTAAGATGGTGCGAAACAATA
>JBPCIQ010000063.1:0-6237 GCA_051006135.1 Pyrinomonadaceae bacterium
TGGCTGATTCGGCGCCGTGTCCGAACATCTTATCGAATAGTCCCATTTATTTCTCCTTCTGTTTCTAACCTCGCGTGCCGGGGCCGCTCTTAATATGATTGACAGGGGTGGTTACCTTTTTCAGTGCAATGTATATGCCGTAGATATATTGGGAGAGATGGGGCTACATACTTCCTAAAACTGGCATTAAATCGTACTGCCAACCACTTGGCCCTTGCTTTTGAGTACGTCGCACCTCTTCAGGCCCTCGAAATTCGTACAGGTGTCGGTGTTCAATAATCGGTGTTCAATAATTAAGGGGGCCTAAATCGGTGTTCAATAATTAAGGGGGCCTAACCCAAAAACCCGCATCCTTTGAGCGAACCACAGACTCGTGAAACCAAAGAGCTTGCGCGACTTCATCATTCCCCACACTTGCACTGTTGGCTTGCCTTATCTTCCCGGTAGTATCGTGCTCGTCAGTGTAGCGACTCATAGTCACACTGTCATCGCCGGGCACAAAACACGGTTTCATTAGTTAGCGTTAACGGTGCGGCTACCTGACAGCGGAAACGGGGGAGTCGCGCAAGACCGCGGTCAGCGCGGAGGGGCGCTTCATCGCGTTTACAAGTAGGTGTGTTTTAGCGTCAATTGTCTTTTCTGTCGCGTTGACTCGGCATCTTTGTTACTAAGCAAGGGGTGGTTGCCTCATATAAATTTGCTAACAGTTCCTCGACATCACGGAAGCTGAGAGGGAAGCGGAAGTATAGCCAGACGCAATGACTGATAATCTCGGCAGGGAAGCGATGACGATGGTAGAGACCGATGGAACGCATAGGTGGAGTGCTGCATCAACAGTCGGAATACATCTTCCGTCGTATAACCTGACAATACCGTACCCGACATCAAGCAATACCCGCTGAACCCTTAATTCCTCAGAACAGGCCTATGTGATAAGTTGGTTCTTGCTTAGCAGTCTCAAATCGAAGCAGTTTGCTTACTGCTATCGCTCTCACTAATTGTCCTCGATCAGGAGCAGAGGGATGAATTCCAAGTCAAAAATGAAACCGATGGTAGGGTGGTATGACCCTCGTCAACTCGCCAAAACAGGAGTCGAAGTGGCGATCTCCACCATCTTCGGCCGTCATTCTGATCATCGTCTCGTCGAGGCCATGGCATCCGGCGAAGCCGATCTACCGTTTCATGACTACTCCTGCTACTACAAAGACAATGATAGGGAGATCTGCGAGCCGGATCTCGCTCAGCGACGAAAATCGATTTGGATTGATTACGTGGGTGATGTCGGGGACGGCTGGAATTCAACCTACGCCGTTGCCTATTACCTGGCTGAACAGGGTCGAACTTTCACCTACACTGTTGCGAATACCAAGGAAAAACAGAAGGCGGAAACAAACCGCGGTGACTTATTGCTCTTCGGCGGCGATGAGGTCTATCCAACTGCCAGCCGTTTGGAGTACAACGAGCGCCTGGTCGCCCCCTATGAGACGGCACTCAGAGAAACCAGTGGGGCCCACCCTCACGTTTTCGCTGTCCCAGGCAATCACGATTGGTACGATAGCCTGGTAGCTTTTACCCGCTTGTTCACAGCGCGGCCGTGGTTTGCAGGCTGGCGCACCCGCCAGAAGCGCAGCTACTTCGCCTTAAAACTCCCGCACAACTGGTGGCTACTCGGAACTGATGTGCAGCTGGGCTCGGACATCGACAAACCGCAAATGCAATATTTTGAGAGATTGGTGTCCGAGATGGAAAGGCAAAGCGCGGAGACCGGCGAAACGGCCCGCATCATTCTCTGTCACGCTGAGCCTCATTGGATACGAGCGGCGCAATATGGCGGAATAGATCCTAACTACAACGAGAGTAACCTCAAATTGCTGGAAAAAAGACTTGGGAAAGGCATAGCTGTGTTCATCGCTGGTGACCTCCACCACTATCGCCGTCATGAATCTGCGGACAAGTCTACACAGAAGATTACGGCTGGGGGTGGCGGAGCTTTTCTTCACCCTACGCATTTCGGAATCCTTGGAACGAAGTTGGACCGGATCGTTGAGAAAGGACTACACGACGAAGCAAGAGAATTCAAGCTTCAAGGTTGCTTTCCCCCAACAAGGGCATCACGGCGGTTAACCTTCCTCAATCTGCTTTTCCCTTATCTTAAAAACAACGCGAGTTGGAGCTTCGGGTTTGTGACGGCCGCTCTGTATTGGTTGCTAACGCTGTCGGCTATCGGTCGTATTGATGAGCTGGCTCTGCGCGGTCTGCGGTATCAGTTGAGTGACATTAGCTATATAGCCATCAGGACGGCGCTCGACAGTCCGCTGACGTTGTTGCTGGTCGCGATGATAATTATTGGTTTCTTTTTCTTCACTGACACCCATTCCACATGGTATCGAATAATCATGGGTGGGCTCCACGCAATGGCACACATTCTGGCAGCGTTTGCTATAGCGTTAGTCACCGTGTCTTTTGTGGCTCAGATTGCGACGCCAGAAGACTGGCTACTCCGTATTCCATGGCCTGGTGGTTTTCACTTTGACCTGGACCTCCGGCTGCTGCTCGCATCTTTGACGATAATCATTGGTGGCTTTGTTTTTGGATCACTCATCATGGGGAGCTATCTTCTGTTGTCGTTGAACGTCTTTGGCCGGCACGGAAACGAAGCCTTTTCTTCGCTTGCCATTCAGGACTGGAAAAACTTCCTGCGTTTGCACATTAACGACAACGGGGACTTGACTATCTATCCAATCGGCATCAGGAGAGTGCCCCGAAAATGGAAAGCTCGCACGGGCGGGACCGGCCCGGAATTGGTTCCGGATCCAGAAGATTCCAAAGCGACCGAACCCGAGCTCATCGAGGCGCCTATAGTAATGCAGGCGGCCGGGACTAGGACCGGTGTGCAAACCACATCTCCGGACATGAAGATTGACGCGTCCACCCAATCCTCAACTCCTTCTTGAGTCCTGTAGTACTCGCGCCTGCGAGGGCCTCGCGAGTGGCCGACCGTCTTGCCCTACTTTGAGTGTCAGAAGATCAAAGGGTCGGGATTAGAGGTAACGGGACCCGTCCACGAGGGCTTTGGTCCCGCCATGCTGCGAAACCTCGAAATGAGAAGGGAGCGAAAGCTAGCACCAGGAGCGTCAACGAAATCCGCGAGTGAGAAGTAATGTCAACGTATCTTATTTGGAAGCTACGCGACGAAGAGGGAGCGCATATTCTTAATATCTTTTTGTGCAAAGCCGTCCTGAACGAAGAAACCCACCAGTGCTTCTTGTTGTTAATCACTTCAGCTCCAAGAGTGCTCTCAAGGCATCAGTAGGCCAGTAGCGGGGACTTGAGCTTTCGCGGACCGTGGCAAGGTTAACCTGTATGGCTTCCTCGGTAGTCAGAAGCAGTCTTGGCTTTTGAGGTGTTATTCTTCGCACGGGTACTGCGGATAGCCCGCGGTGAAAGGATCTTTGGCGCGTCTGGCGAATGTCCGAGACCGCCATCGATGCAAGCTGGGCGAATTCTTTCATATGACTCCTTTTAAGATTTGTTTCAATACTTTATTCAAAAGTCGATGTCCTAAGATTGGAACTGGAATTTTCGGTGTGAGAAACCTAAACAGAAGAGTGAAAATCTACCTGGACTCAGGGAAGAAAAGCTAAGACTAATTACCGTTGAGTTAGTGGTGGTTATGGATACTTGAGTAGAAATGCCCGCTTCTCCTTTTGAATCGCCGTTAGCGTCAGGGTTGCGGCCCGCTAAGTTTACGATTAAACCAGCGCTGCTGAAGTCTGCTGCAACTCGTTAAGTTCGAAGTGTTGCCGGGATTCAGACATCATGAACCAATGTTCGACCTCGGGGTATCTACGTCCGTTTCTGAGCGTCACATTTTGAGAGGTCGCGAGAGTCCGCCCCCCTACGCTAAAGACGAAATGAACAGGGCGCCGAGTAGCACATCCGCGGCTCGTTTCTTCCTGCTTCAAAGGCACCGGCGTAATTGCGAGAACTTCGAAGCGGCCCACGCTACTCCGACCCTGCAGAGCGCGCCAGATCCTTCCCTGATGATGAATCACGATTCCTTTCATGCTTTCCTCCCGAAAAAACTTTTGCTGGTGTGGGCGGCTGAACGGTCCAGTTGGATAAGTCCGTTTGGCGGGTCCCGCCGCCGCGCGCTTTATGATCATCTCAAGGCGTGTGCCACAGGTGCTTAAGGAGCGTCAGATGAATTCTCAGGCAAATTCGGAGATCTAATAGGGGTTTGAACAGACTGAGGGTCGAGAATGTTCAGAATGATTGGGTCAATCTGATGACCATCTCGCAATGACTGGTAGTTTACTCTCCACGAGAAGAGACCAAAGTCACAATGTGAGGACGGGAAAAAATCAAAATTGCCAGCGATTCGCAATGGCCGCGGAAAAGACACATGAATCTTCTTTGAAGCGCATTCTGAAAACACAGCTTGGTGAACAAGCAGCAGCCCGCGACGCCCTGAGTAACCTGCTCGCTGCAAATTCTGCTGAATCAGCTCGCGAGCTGCTAACGAAATGGTTCAACACGGCTCTTGTCGACAATTTGGTAGAAGGTTTGTGCAAGGGAGGGCTCGAGTTTGCAGCCGACAAAAGCACAACAAGCTCGGCTGCAAACTCCGAATCAACTTCCTAAATAAATTGGAAGATGCGCTTTCCGATACGCGTACCACGTAAAAATGAAACGCTGTCTCACATGTAATCGCGTCGAGACTGACGACTCGCTTGTCTTCTGCCGCAGCGATGGCACGACGCTCGTCAGTGATTCACTTCCCCTACCTGGTGAAGCAGGGACAGCGCGACTTGCAACAGCAGCAACCGAAATCGAGACCAGCCTCCTTCCTCACGCCACTGATGCAAACGTGAGCCGCTCGACTGGTCCTACCACAGTACTGCCGAGTCCAACGACACCGAGCACTACCCGCGAATTAACAAAACCGAAGCGTAGTTGGGTTGCGATTGCTTTGGGTATGTCCGTCGCTGCAGCGCTTTTTGTGGGGGGCTATTTTTACTTCACGAGGAAGCCGCATGCTACAATCCAATCAATCGCCGTGATGCCCTTCGTGAATGAAAGTGGGAATGCCGACAACGAATACCTCTCTGATGGCATGACCGAAACGCTCATCGGCAGCCTGTCGCAACTGCCAAATCTGAACGTAAAAGCGCGGTCTTCTGTCTTTCGTTACAAGGGGAAACAAACCGATCCCCAAACGATCGGTAAAGAGCTAAACGTGCAGGCGATCTTGAATGGTCGAGTCGTCCAGCGCGGCGATCAAATAACGCTCAGCCTGGAGCTGGTGGATGTTTCAACCGAAAATGCGATCTGGAGTCAGCAATACATTCGCAAGCAATCGGACCTCGTAACCCTCCAAAGCGAGATTGCTCGAGACGTTTCAAGCAAGCTCAAATCGAAACTTTCGGGTGCGGATGTAGCGAAAGTCGAAAAGACTTACACGACAAACACGGAAGCCTATCAGCTTTACTTGAAAGGAAAGTTCTCCTGGAACAAGCGAACCGGCGAAGCGCTCAAACAAGCTGCTGAGTTTTACCGGCAGGCAATCGAGAAAGACCCGACCTATGCTCTCGCCTATTCAGGTTTGGCTGAAACATACGTCCTCTTTTCAAGTTACGATGTTGCGCCGGCAACTGACAGCATGCCTCAGGCGAAAGCGGCGGCTCTGCGGGCGTTGGAAATTGATGATTCGCTGGCAGAAGCGCACACCGCGTTCGGATTCTATCTTTCCAATTATGAGTGGGACCGGGATGGCTCGGAACGGGAATATCGCCGCGCTATCGAGCTCAAACCGAATTACGCAACGGCCCATCATTGGCTAGGTGCAGACCTCGGGAATGTAAAACGGTTAGACGAGAGTCTTGTCGAGATGAAGCGTGCCGAGGAACTTGACCCGCTGTCGCCCATCATAGCTACCAATCTCGCTGACATGCTCGTCTTCGCTCGCAGGTATGATGAGGCGATTGCACAATACAAACGCATTCTGGTTCGTAACCCAAATTTTGAATACGCTCACCTGGCTTTAAGTCGGGCATATGGCTCAAAGGGAATGTATCCGGAAGCCATAGCCGAAGCGCGCACAGCTCTCGAACTGAATATTGGTTCCTCCACCAAGGGATATTTGGCGCTGTGGCTGGCGAGATCCGGCAAGCGCGATGAAGCATTAAAGCTGCTCAGCGAGTTAAAACAGGAAGCGACGCGGGATTATGTTCAGGG
>JBPCIQ010000064.1:0-12638 GCA_051006135.1 Pyrinomonadaceae bacterium
GGCACTGGGTGGTCCCACCCTTAACGCCTTTAGCCTCTTCGTCTGTCAGATTTTTCACCGTCTCTTTATTAGGATTCAACACCTTGATCTTCTTTTTCTTCCCTTTCTCGCCCACGCTTTTGTTCCCTGGGTTTGCTGACCATTTTTTCTGCCTCCTTACTTTAGGTTGGTTAGTCCAAAAAAGCTTGGTGAACTCCTTGCGAGGTCCGCCACTATAGAACAAGGAACGCAACCCAGCAATAGTTATACAAACATACGCGCAAAGTCGCTCTCCAGATTTGTAGTTACACAATAAGGCGGAAATTGTCGGCCTTCATTGCTGATAGGAGTTGGGGGAAATGAAATCCACCATGGACGCGAAATGCTGATGTCGAGCGCCCGAACGTGATGCCCAGGCGATGGGCGATGATGAAGCTGTGGTCGCGACCTTAACGCTTAAGTCTTTACGAAGGCCTGAGGAAGACTTGAAATCAGACCGGATTATTCGGCAGCACTTTGCCGGACCGTAAGTAACGCCACCACCTGGATTTACCCTGTAAGGTGTGGTCTGGTGACGGCAGCCCGAGGTCGGCAGGCGCACAGACGGGCAGGTGATAACACACATCCCCACGGCACTGGTTAGGACGGCGCAGAGTCAAATTCCAGAGCGATCCATCCATCGAAACGCAGGCCTGACCAGCGTCGTGGAATAAGCTGTTACACTTTCTGAAATCGGGTATTTACGTTAAGACTTAAGGGCGAAGGTATTGCGTTCGTCGGGTCCATACCGCCTTTAACTTTCTTGGCCTCTTCAGGAGTCAGTTCTTGCTTTGATCTTCCCAGATCTTTGACTTTGGTACGTTTCTTCATGTTCTTAGTAACTTTGGTGCTCTTTGGCATCGTTTCTATCCTCCATTTTAAAGCTGCTCCTGCTTCCACGAATCCTTGGTAATTGTATTATACGTGAGTAAACGTGAACTCGGATTTCGAGTGCATCAAGCGTGACGCATTTTGAGAATTGCGTCGCAGTCTATTTCCAGTATGCGGCCGTGTCTTGAAAGTATAACGAGAAAGACTTTCTCAACCCTCAAGCTGCTGGCTATTCAGGTAGTAATAAATTCCCTTTTGGTCCATCAGACTGTGGTGGTCGCCTATTTCCCGGATCGTGCCGCGATCCATTACAACAATCACGTCGGCGTTGCGCACGGTGCTCAGGCGATGGGCGATGATGAGAGTCGTCCGGTCCTTGAGGATCTGGTCCAGATTCTGCTGAATGGCGCGCTCGCTTTCAGTGTCGAGCGCACTGGTAGCTTCATCAAAGATTAGAATGCGCGGCTTCTTGAAGAGAGCTCGGGCTATGGCAATGCGCTGTTTCTGGCCTCCTGAAAGACTCTGCCCGCGCTCGCCAATCTTGGTCTCGTAGCCGAGCGGCAACTCACTGACAAACTCGTGAGCGCCCGCCAGCATCGATGCGCCGACCACCTGTTCCAACGGCGCGTCAGGATCACCGAAGGCGATGTTCTCGCGAATCGTGCCACTGAAGAGAAAAACATCCTGCGGCACTACTCCAATCTGGGAACGCAGACTATTCAGCGCAACCTGGCGCAGATCGTAGCCGTCTACGTAGATGCGGCCGTCGTTCGGCTGGTGCAGTCGCAGAAGCATGTTCGCAAACGTAGTCTTGCCAGAACCGCTGCGGCCCACAAGCGCGATAGTCTGGCCCGGCAGGATTTCGAGCGTGACATTTTGCAGGGCGTTCCTGTCAGGACGTGTGGGGTAGCGAAACGTCACGTTGTCAAACTTGATATGCCCGCGAATGCGCGGCATGTTGATGAGCGCCTGTTTGGTCGGATCTTCCTCCGGCTTGGCCTCGAACACGTCATTGAGCCGTTCGAGTGCGATGTTGATCTCCTGAAACTCTCGCCATAAATCCACAACGCTTAAGATTGGCCGTGTGACACTGCCGACGAGGACGTTGAAGGCGACTAGTTGACCCACCGAGAGTTCACCATCGATGACCAGATGGGCGCCGTACCAGAAGAGGAACAGCGTATTCAGTGTTTGGAGCATATTGCCGATGGAGATGGTTCCCATCCCGGTAAGGGCGCTGCGAAACTGCACGTTGAGCGATTTAACAATCAGCCCTTCAAGCTTCCAACGAATACGTCTCTCCGCCGCCGTAGCCTTCACCGTGCCCACACCCGTGACGGATTCCACCATCTGTGAGTCTGCTTCTGCTTCCTTCTCAAACGCTTCACGAAACTGGCGTTTGAAGATCGGAGTCACTACCAGAGTTAAGATCACGTAGCCGGGAATGAACGCAAGCGCCAGCAATGTCAGCTTCGCGTTGTAGTAGAACATCAACGCCAGATAAACGAAGATCATCAAGCAGTCGAGCGTCACTCCCAACGCGCGGCCCGTCAGAAAGTCGCGAATGCGCGCGTTCTCGTTGAAGCGCTTGAGAATGTCACCGACCTTGCGTTCCTCAAAGTAGCGCATTGGCAGACTAAGGATGTGGCGGTAGAAGTTCACCACCATTTGCATATCTATCCGTCGCGTAGTGTGCACCAACAAGTAGTAACGGAGGGCCATCGTCGCCGTTTGAAAAATGGCGATGAGCAGCATGCCGATCAGCAGGATGTTGAGCATCGAAGTGCTCTTGTGGACCAGCACCTTGTCAACGATAACCTGGGTAAAGATAGGGCTCGCCAGTCCAAACAGTTGCAAGACCAGCGAGGCGAGAAAGATTTCGAAGAGCAGTCCGCGGTAAGGTTTGAGCAGCGGCAGAAACCGCCCGAACGTGGTCTTCGACTCAGTGACCTTTTCGAGCGTCGGCGTCGGGGTGAGCAAAAGTAAATAACCCGTCCAGCCCTTTTCAAATTGTTCACGAGTAAGCTTGCGCAAACCGATTGCCGGATCCGCGACGACCACGCGGTCCGGACGCGCTTCGTAGAGCACGATGTAATGAAAGCCTTCCCAGTGCGCGACGGCCGGCAGTTCCACTTTCAGAAGGTGCTCATAAGAGGCGCGAATGCCGCGCGAGTGAAAGCCCAGCGATTCTGCCGCTTCCGCCACACTGTGAAGCGTCGCCCCTTCGCGGCTCACGTTGGCCAGATCACGCAAGCGATTGATGCTCACGTGCTTACCGTAATAACGAAGAATCATCGCGAGGCAGGCGGCGCCGCAATCAGTTTCCGAAAGCTGGAGGAGCGCCGGATAGCGTCGCTTTCGGCGCGGCTCATAAATTGGTTCTTCAGGTGGCGGTGCAAGCGGCAGCTCGTCAGTCGGCGTAGCGGATGCTTCCGAGACCGTCTCAACCTCACGCATGGCCGCGCGACTGTAGCCTGATGCTACCGAGACAATCGCGTCTCTGAACTTAGGCGAGGCAGCGATGATGCGATCGAACTCGCTCTTCTCCAGACGAAAGGCGGACGAAGGTTCTTTTGTGATGACGCTGGCCGCGCGTGTCTGTCCGGTTAACAACGCAAGTTCACCAAAAGAATCTCCGGTCTTAAGGTGGTTTAGGACTTTGCCGCTATCGCTTTCCTTGATGACCTGCGCGCTGCCGTTGCGCAGGATATAGAAGGCATCTCCCGCCTCGCCTTCACGGATGATGGCTTCGCCCGCGGCATAGTCTCTGATCTCCAGAGAGCTAAGCAGGTCGCGTATTTCCTGGGGTGTGAGTGGTGAGAGAATAGTGCAGAGC
This sequence comes from Pyrinomonadaceae bacterium, assembly GCA_051006135.1. Lineage (GTDB taxonomy): Bacteria > Acidobacteriota > Blastocatellia > Pyrinomonadales > Pyrinomonadaceae > PSRF01. The sequence goes on from JBPCIQ010000064.1 coordinate 3,686, forward strand.
TTAAGAAAGTTGCGGACGGAAATCTCTGAAATGTATTTGTCGAAATACTCGCGGAGATCCGGATGCTCCACGAGCAACCGTTCGAAGTCGGGCTTTGCCAGGCTGAGCAAAGCAAGGTCGCTGGCGGCGCGGACGGTGAACTGAGAGGGTGAGTTGGTCAGGAGTCCCTGTTCACCGAAAGAGTTCCCTCGCGTTAGTGCGCCGACCGTGACTTCTTCAGCCGCGCCATTGACGGCAATTACACGCGCACGCCCGGAATAGACGATGAAGAAAAAGTCACCTTTTTCACCTGCACGGCAAACCGGCTGGCCAAGGCTGTAGTGGACGAGTTGCAAGCGCTCGGCGAGCCGCGTCAGCTCCTCATCGGAGAGAATCGAGAAGATCGTGGTCTCTTTAAGTATGGCTTGGAAGTCTTTTGAGTCCAATCTAGCCTCGCACAATTGTCTAAGTAATTAGCAAAAGCATGCGGACCTAAACAGGCACTGATGAAGCTTCGTTACGATTTAACGCGAAAGCCTGACCGCGCTTAGTTTGTCATGAAAGTCAGCCAGCAGTCCGTTCTTGCGAGGACGAATTAACTCTCGCACGGGGGGCGTGTCCGATGCCAGCACTACACCTTCGCAAGCTAAGGCGTTGAACGGCGACCATGACAGCACAAATGGTACGCTGAGGTAAATGTGCAAGTCGCTCAAAGAAAGTATCTCTACCAGTTGCTTTGCCGGAATCTGTCCGGTGAAACAAAACCGCCTGAGATCATACTCATCTTGATTTAATACGTGCTCTTTAAATGTGGCGTGCTGAATGTAACGCTCGTCGCCGCCATAGTACGTTTGATCCGCTCCTACTACAACGAAAAGAATGTCAGGGTACACTTCATCGATCCGCCGGGCAACTTTCATGAAGATATCAAAACCTCGCATCGCCTCGAGTCCCCACGAGTCATACGTGACAACGCGCGTCTGCCTACCCACCCGTTGACCAGCGATCCGGCGCTTTCGCCGCTTCCTGCGATACCAAAGGCGCGTATCAACACCATCAAAGATCACTTCTAACTTCCGCAAAAACTCTGGGGGGAAGAGGCTGTGTTGCCAGCGAGTGGGACAGTAGCCGGCATCGCAGTTATCCAGATCGAGCAGGATCATGGCGTGGCGGGCGCGCGTGTGAAGATAATCCAGAGTGGTTGGCTGAAACTCCGGCCGGAAATCTAGATCGCTATTGCTGGTGTGGTAATAGTATTCAAAGTAGTTGATGATCGGGCATTGAATAGCTCTCGAAGGAAGAGCGTAGAACCAAAGCCACTATGTCCCACGATCAGGTCTGGAGCGATGGAGAGTTTTCGCTCACAAGCCTGATAGACGGCATGCGCATGCCAGATCGCATTCTCATAGGCACGACTGCAGTAGTGGCTGTTGGCTGTGGCACTACCCTCGAGATCATATTGGACGAGCTGCACGCCGCGATCCTTTCCGGGAGGCAGCTGCGAAACGAACGTACACTTCCATCCCAGGTCGGAAACCAGGCGTCGCGCGATGTGGCCGAACTGCGCGGGGTAGTTCTGGTGAACGAAGAGGACGTGCATCGCTGGCTCATCAGCGTCAGGACATTCCAATCCGCCCAGCCATCATGTCAACGAGTGCCGCCGCCAAACGCTCACCAATGGTATTACCCAGTGCACCGCCGATTGTGTTCCCGAGCGCACCGCCGACTGTGTTCCCGAGTGCTCCTCCTATGGTATTGCCGAGTGCGCCTCCGATGGTAGTGCCAGGTGCCCGGAGAGGGGATCTCGGGCGTTCTCTCGCTTCATGACAGAGCAACCAAGCTTTTCCGGACTCTTATTTTCATACCTTGGGACGAGCCGCACAACTGAATCCCCCTTGAAATCCGGAGCCACCCAGATTTCCCCCTCCCTGGATCTGTCTTTTCGTGCCAGTAGTTAAGTCTTTTAGCGTTTCCTTGCTGGCTCGTAACTTGCTGATCTTGACTCGACTGCTCTTTTTTCCTGTTGTCTCTTTTTTCGTGCTAGTTTTCTTCATCAGTATTGCGTCTCCTTATCCAGGTTCCGAGTGATCTTCTTTCTACCGCCACCGAAGAAATGGGGAAGACCTGTTTACCCTCTTATCCCTGACTGTTTGCCAGTAAAACAAGCTCATTTCTGGTGCGGGCGAGGGGTTCCCCTGTAAAGTCCAGGGTGCCAAAGCAGCGCGTGATTAAAAGCCTTCGTCGGTAAGCGCGGCATTGTACTCCTCATCCAGTGTTGTCAAAACCAAAATACGACACGAACAGCCGCTTCGGTTCGAGACGGAGCGGCGGAAAGCGCTGGGCAGGCTATCAAGGGATCTGAAGGTCCGCGACGCTTTCGGACTTGACCTTAAAGCCGCGAGCTTTTAGCGGGCGGTCCCCAGCCGTTGTCCTGCGTGTGCGCTCGATATTCATAGAGCGCGAGTACGGCGACGCATGTGGCGTGTCTGTCGGTGCCACGATACATGCTCCCCCAACTCCCATCTGGATTCTGGCGCTGCAGGATATTTTGCAGCGCCGGTCGCAAGTTTTCGTCGCGATTTCTGTGACCAAAAATCTTGAGACAAGCTACGACCTCGGAGAGCGTTTCGAGATTTCCGTACTCAAGCGCAGCAGGGAGAATACGGCATAGGAACCGGTACAAGCTGGCGTGCCGTCGCTGGCTGAGTGGGACACAGCCGTAGTCAGAGAGTGCGTAGGTCCAATGTGTGATGAAGTACAGTTGCTGTTCAAACTCGTCCTCAGATAGAGACCGTGAGCCCTCCAACGCAGCTCTCCGGCACGCATTTATTACCTCCTCCATGGTTCGCCGCATCGGAAACTCTAGTTGTTTAAAGTGATAGTAATTGATCAGGGCGATGCAATTCATCGCATGGAGTTTTCTGGGAAAAATATTCCAGAAGAAGGCTTCGCCCTGTTTGAGCACTGCTTTCTCGATATGTTGTCGGTCACTGTGGCTAAAGCCCGCGTCTTCACTTTGGCTGCAGAGCGATAGGTAATCAATAAAGTCGAATGGATGCGTCAGTTTCCGCAATCGTTTTAAGTCCATTCTAACGGACTTGATTAACGTGCAGTGAACTCTACTCGCGTAATCTGTGAGGCGCGGGTCACGCGCACTGCGGCTTACGACCAGAAAACACCGTGGTTCGTCGGACGTGAAGCCTTCCGGCTGGCGCGCCAGGCGTGCGAGGCAACGCATCCCTTTAAACGCTGCTCCCTCGAGAGACTTTGACGTAACTGGGCTTCGCCTGAGACGCATCCGGGTTGACCTATGCCTCCCGCGACATGCGGGGGGCGCACACCAGCATGATTTCTTTCATGACAAGCCTCTCATGAGATACTTACTCAGCGAGCACAGACAGCAGTGAACAGTTAAGAGTTATCTATTCGGCCCGATAAAGCCCTGGGCGGTTGGTCGCGGATAGCGCAACCTATCTGGAGTTGGATTTCAGGTCAAGTGCGGTTGGGTTTCTTGGCTTTCTATAAAGGTAGGTGGACGGGGCAGCGGAGGTTTGCAGCCAACTGGAATTGGTCAACTTCCCTTTTCCACTCATCACAAGGAAGGCAAGCACCACAACACTCGTTATGGTGCATTGCCGTTATACCTAGCCAAGGATGTGAAGCTGGCCCGCGGGAATGACGTTAGAATGCGGCGGATTTACCAGCTTGACACTAATGAGGCACGCTACCTAAGATGCTTTTCGCGTGGGGCAGTAGCTCAGTTTGGCAGAGCGCCGCGTTCGCAATGCGGAGGCCAGGGGTTCGAGCCCCCTCTGCTCCACCAGATAACCTCAGTTTCTCCAAAGAGTTACAGTTCTCAACCAGATCATCTTAGCTTTTCTTGTTGACGCGACGTTGACGTTTGCAAGCGAGTGAAACACTCCCTCTCTTAGTCAGTAGTTACAACAAACCTAATTAAATTGCGGTTAAGAGGACATTCATGTCACCGACTGAGCCACCAACCAGAGAGACCGTCAACTTGCGAACGCGGAGGTCAGTGGTTCGTTCGGGCTGATTTTCGGGGGATCTTGAAGATATTCTTTCACGGTGCCGAGACATGAAATGCGGAGGTCTGATTTCGATTGCCCTTGAACGCAGACCAGCAAAGATATGAAGTACTTAATGTCGATTCTCACTCGTCTGTACCACTTGGGCCTCCCACGCAGTCTCTCTCAAGAAACAAGCTGACTATCTATGAGTCCACTGCGCCTCCGTTTGTCTTGAATTCCGCGAAGGTACTGAGATGGCTTCTTCAGCATCGGATAGTTGCACCTACCGCATGCGTGGGTGTTGGTTTTTTACTTGAGAATCGTCGAAAGCATGGATGATTCTTATGTGTCTGCATCCCTCTCCAGCACGGAAGCAAAGCATCTTCTTCATCTCTGTAAAACTGGACGACTGTTTAATGTTCAGAACTGGATATCTTCTGGGAAATCGCTTTCTGTCCCATGCGGAACTTAGAACCACTCCCTTGAAAGTCACGGGTTCCTCGCGCGCCTTGAAGATGCATATGAGAGTCGTTATCTGTGGCTGGTTTTTTTCAACGTCGACCCGAAGTTTGACAGCCTTCGCTCAGACCCACGCTTCGCAGAGCTTGTGCGGCGAGTTGGCGTCACGCCGTGAGTTAGTTGAATAAAGAAGTCGGCTACTGCCGCAGGCTACGCGGCGGGATCACTGGTTATGCGTTCTCATTGGCCTTGAAGACCGGCAATGATCCTCTAAATTCCTTGACGCGCTTCCAGGTCTGAGATACCGTTCGCCTGCCGTAAAAGCAATTCCTATCGCGCGGATTCCTGGCGCGCTAATTCCAATTCCAAGGAGATGAAAATGAAGAAGTCACATTTAGTGAAGGGTTTTCCCTTTGTCGCAGCGCTGCTGTTGACCGCCACAATATCAGTTGCGCAACAGCCGGCTCAGCAGCCGCAGCAGCAAGCACCGGCCCTCGAGCTTTACCACATCCACATGTCGAAGGCTGCGCCCGGAAAACTGCCGCAGCTCATCGAAGCTTATCAGAACGCTCCTGCTCCTGAAGCAGGCCAGCCTCAGGTGACCCCGATCATTCTGCGGCACCGTGAGGGAGCCGAGTGGGACTTGATTACGATCACGCCGCTGGGCAAACAAATCACGCTGACGGCTAGTGCTCCGCCGCAGGGCCTCATGGACTACTTCACACGTTTGGGGCCCCTCTCTGACTGGCACAGCGATACCTTCGTCACTGGCCCAGCCTGGGCCGTCGGACAGAAAGCGCTCGTCCCGGCCAAGGACGCGCAGACTGTCTATGTGGTCAGTGACTACCGGTCTCTGGCCGGACATCGGCCGCAACTCCGGCAGATACTGGATCGCAACGCTACGGACACGCCCGGCCGCAGCGTGCTCTTTGCTCACGTCGAGGGCGCTCCCTGGAACTTCCTGACGGTCACGAGCTACGACTCATGGAATGCTATTGGCGCACCGCCGCCGCAACCAGCATCAGGCACACCGCGGCCGGAGGCGGGACTCGAACTACGCGAGCACATGGCCGTGCACCACGACACCATCGCGACCTACGTCTCCGGTGGCCAACCGATCCGTTAAGCACGAATGCAAATTAGCCCTGAGCCAAACACCCAAGGCTCCGCAAAACGAAGTAGAAGGTCTGCGGTTGTCTCAACTTGCTAGTCGCCGTGTCTGAGTAGTGATCGAACTGTGTGGCCCTCGAATAAGGGCGAAGACGGAGTTTCGCCCTACAATGTTCAGATCGCCGAATCCGCAAACAGCGCGTGCCAGACCACGCAAATCATCAGATGCGTTTGATGTTCGATACCAGAGCGAGCGATACAGAACCGAAACCTATGTTGAACCTTACCACGCCAGACGTTAGTTTGCTTTGACGGCTAAAACGTCGGTAAATATGGCGTGGTAAGGTGTAGCATGAGGCAAGTACCCCCCGAAGCGGACTTAAAATCCGTGTCCAAAAGGACGTGCGGGTTCAACTCCCGCCCTCGGCACCAACTTCAATAACTTAAAATACTCATCATTTGAGTCCGAATTTTTGCAACGGCCTAAAGTCCGTTGCTCACATCGTTCTTGTTCAGACGATGCGGTAGTGCGACAGAGTAGTTGGGTTCGAGTTCTTTATTCACCTTCCTCAAGCTCAGTCTGGCAGATTCATCCGTTTCAGCATTTCTTTGAATCGCGGCTCGGAGCGCAGATCATCAAGCTCTGGAGCAACTGCATAAGTATTAACGGTTTCTGAACGAGCCGACATGTGCTTTTCGAGCCAGTTCAAGGCTTCCGCTTTATCACCAAGCCCAATGTAAATAAGTGCAAGAGTATAGCCCTGAACATAACCCCGGGTCGTTTCCTGCTTTAACTCGCTGAGCAGCTTCACTGCTTCATCGCGCTTGCCGGATCTCGCGAGCCACAGTCCCAAATATCCCTTTGTCGCTGAACCAATATTCAGTTCGATAGCCGTGCGCGTTTCGGTTATGGCTTCCGGATACCTTCCGTTTGAGCCATATGCCCGACCTAAAGCCTGGTGAGCGTAATCAAAATTTGGATTACGAATGAGAGTGCGTTTGTATTGTGCGATCGCCTCATCATACCTTCGAGCGAAGACGAGCGCGTCACCGAGATTCGTACCTATGATCGGCGAAAGCGGGTCAAGTTCTTCGGCACGCCTCAACTCAACAAGACCGTCGTCAAACCGTTTTACATTCGAGAGGTCAGCACCGAGCCAATGATGGGCGGTCGCGTAATTCGGTCTGAGTTCGATAGCGCGGCGATGTTCCTTTTCCGAGCCATCCCGATCCCATTCATAATTGGAAAGATAAAATCCGAGCGCGGTGTGTGCTTCTGCCAACGAATCATCAATCTCCAACGCCCGCAGAGCCGCAGCTTTCGCCTGAGGCATGCTGTCGTTTGCCGGAGCAACATCGTAACTTGAAAAAAGAACGTATGTTTCAGCCAAACCTGAATAGGCGAGGGCATAGGTCGGGTCTTTTTCGATCGCCTACTGATAAAGCTCAGCAGCTTGTTTGAGCGACTCGCCCCTTCGCTTGTTCCAAAAGAATTTTCCTTTCAAGTAGAGCTGATAGGCTTCGGGATTTGTCGTGTAAGTCTTTTCGATTTTCGCTACATCCGCACCTGAGAGTTTAGCCTTGAGCTTGCTCGACACATCACGCGCAATCTCGCTTTGAAGTGAGACGAGCTCAGTCTGTTTGCGATTGTACTGCTGACTCCAAATCACGTTTTCCGTCTGCGCGTCAACCAATTCCAGACTGAGCGTTAACTGGTCTCCGCGTTGCACGACGCGTCCGTTCAGAATCGCTTGCACGTTTAGCTCTTTACCAATGGTCTGCGCGTCTGTCCCTTTGCCTTTGTAGCGAAACACCGATGAACGTGCTTTCACATTCAGATTCGGCAGTTGCGATAAACTGCCGATGAGCGTTTCAGTCATTCCGTCCGAAAGATACTCAACATCGGCACTGCTGCTTCGTTGACGAACGGCATCACGGCAATTGAGTCGATTGCAGTCTTGTGAATTCTGGAAAAATAGAAATAAGCAGCGATGACGACGCCCACAATCACCAAAGCGATCGGCACGAACACAAATGCGCGCCGTTTCGGTTTGCTCAACTCCCGGGTTGTTCCTGGAGTCTGCGATGCGGGCAGCACCGTCGTGGGCCCAGTAGAACGATTGATCTCAGGAGTCGTTGACGTTTGCGGCAGAACACTGGTCTCAATCTCGCTCGACACCGGACCAGAGCCAAACCTCACCGTCCCCGCCTCAGCGCTGACAGAACCAGAGTCGCTAATCAAAGCCGTACCATCCGCGCGACAGAAGACGAGCGTGTCGTCAGCCTCAACTCGTTTACATGCAGGGCAGCGTTTCATATTTGTTGCGAACCAGCGTGTAGCGGTGACATGCGCACTATAGCGGCAGATTCACGCGTTTCAGCAATTCCTTGAATCGCGGGTCGTCGCGAAGTGGAGTCCAATATGGGTCAGCGTTCAATCGAAACAATTCCCAATCCCGTACCTCAAAGGCTTTATGAAGCCCCTCAAAGGCTTTATCCCTGTCATCAAGAGCCACGTAGATACTCGCGATCCGGCAAGTCGGTACATATTGCGTTTTAGCAATTTCTCGGAATCTACTGATCATTTCCTCCGCCTTATCCCGTCGTCCGGCTTTCGCGTATGCGATTCCGGCATCCCGAAGCGCAAATTGATTTGTCGGGTCAGTTTGCAGCCATTGTTCGTCTAGTGATATCGCTTCCCCATACATTCCTTTGTAGATATAAGCTTGGCCGGAGAATGATGTGGCTGTTCTTTGTTCATCTCTTAAAACTCATTCCGGCAGGTTTAGGCGTTTCAGCATTTCCTTGAAGCGTGGGTCGTCGCGGAGTGGATCCAGGAACGGTTCAACCTTTATGCGTGGCAACAAATAATCGCGCTCCTCAAAGGCTTTCTCCAATTCCGCGAAGGCTTTATCCCTATCACCAAGGGCGGCATAGATCAGGGCAAGATGGTACGACATCACATACTGAGTTTTTGCGACAGCTCTGAATCTACTTATTATTTCCTCGGCTTCCCGCCGTCGACCAGCTCTTGCGTACGCTAAACCGGCAAACCGAAGGACCACCTGGTTCGTTGGCTGCGTTTGCAGCGCCTGTTCGTTTAATGCTATCGCTTCCGCATACATCCCTTTCACAATATAGGCTTGACTAAGAGCCCAGCGGCCGACAATGAAATTCGGATCGAGATCAAATACTTGTTTAGCTTCGGCCAACGCTTTATCGTTTTGCCGACCATAGAAATACATGCCTGAAAGATTCGCCCCGTGATTAAGATTGAGCGGTTCTAACTCAACTGCCCTTCTTCCTTCGGCAATTGCTTCATCCGAGCGTCCCAGCAGCATCAGATAAACATCCCATAACGCCAATGTGTACCAGAG
>JBPCIQ010000065.1:0-17792 GCA_051006135.1 Pyrinomonadaceae bacterium
GGGCACGTGGATCATGGCAAGACGACGTTGACGGCGGCGATCACGAAGGTGCTGGGGAAGAGCAATCCGAAGGTGCAGTTCGTGGCGTTCGATCAGATCGACAAAGCGCCGGAAGAGAAAGCGCGCGGGATCACGATCGCGACGGCGCACGTGGAGTATGAGACGAAGGCGCGCCATTATGCGCACGTGGATTGTCCTGGGCACGCGGATTACGTGAAGAACATGATCACCGGGGCGGCGCAGATGGACGGAGCGATATTGGTGGTGGCGGCGACGGACGGGCCGATGCCGCAGACGCGGGAGCACATACTGTTGGCGCGGCAGGTGGGAGTGCCGGCGATGGTGGTGTTCATGAACAAGGCGGATGCGGTAGACGATGCGGAGTTGCTGGAGTTGGTAGAGTTGGAAGTGCGGGAGTTGTTGAGCGCGTACGAATTTCCTGGGGATGACATACCGGTGATCAAGGGGTCGGCGTTGAAGGCGCTGGAAGGAGAACCGGAGTGGGAGAAGACGGTGCAGGAGTTGATGGATGCGGTAGATAGCTACATACCGACGCCGGCGCGGGACGTGGAGAAGCCGTTTTTGATGCCGGTGGAAGACATCTTCACGATCCAGGGGCGGGGCACGGTGGCGACAGGGAGAGTGGAGCGGGGCAAGGTAAAGGTGAACGAGACAGTAGAAATAGTGGGAATCCGGGACACGCGGACGACGGTGGTGACCGGGGTAGAGATGTTCAAGAAGCTGCTGGATGAAGGTACGGCAGGGGACAACGTAGGGTTGTTGCTGCGCGGGGTAGAGCGGAAAGACATCGAGCGGGGGCAGGTGATCTCGAAACCAGGGAGCATCACGCCGCACACGAAGTTCAAGGCGGAAGCATATGTGCTGACGAAGGAAGAGGGAGGGCGACACACGCCGTTCTTCACGGGCTATCGGCCACAGTTCTACTTTCGCACGACAGACGTGACGGGAGTGGCGACGCTGCCGGCGGGAGTGGAGATGGTGATGCCGGGAGACAACGTGGCGATGGAGATCGAGTTGATCGCGCCGATCGCGATGGAGAAGGGGCTGCGCTTCGCCATTCGGGAAGGCGGTCGCACGGTGGGAGCCGGCACGGTCAGCGAAGTAGTGCAATAAAAGCATTGCCGATTTGCGTTGCCGTGAAAAAGGGCGGCAGTCGAGATCCATGTCAGCAATTGGGAATTTACCGTTTTAAGGAAATAGTGAGGGTTTATGCCGCGCGATAATATTGTCCTTCAGTGCACTGACTGCAAGAATCGTAACCATGTAACGACGAAGAATAAGAAAACCACGCCCGATCGGCTTGAATTTCAAAAATTTTGTCGCCGTTGTCGCAAGCACACAGGTCACAAGGAAACCAAGTAACATTGCCGATTGCCAATTGCCAATTTCCGATTGGTGTTTCTGCCGCGGGCAATCACCAATCGGGAATTGGCAATCGGCAATGTCTGGAGGGGTATAGTGTCAACGGTTAGCACGTCGGTCTCCAAAACCGAAAGTCCGGGTTCGAATCCTGGTACCCCTGCCAGCGAAGTCTGGAAAAGAGAATTGAGTGTAAGAAAGTCGGCGAGATAATGGACGACATAGAAAACCCAGACGCGCCACTGCCAGCCCCGCGAACCGCTCGTTTCGGCGAGGGTCAGGAGGGCAAAGGAGTTCGGCGAGAGCGCGGGCTGAGCGGACCGAGGGTTGGCCCTATCGGCCGCCTTGCTCAGTTTCTTCGAGATGTGCGGGCCGAGATGAAGCGCGTGTCGTGGCCTTCTGCCAGCGAAGTGAAGAACACGACTGTCATCACGCTGATCGCTGTGATTTTTTTTGCGGTTTACTTGTTTCTCGTGGATCGCATCTGGACGTTCTTACTTACCCAACTTAACCATTTACTCACCAGGCTAACAGGAGCCTAACAGGCAGGAAAGTATCAATGCAGCAGTGGTTCATACTTCATACGTATTCGGGACACGAGAAAAAGGTTCGGGACAGCCTAAAAGCGCGTATTCGGGACACGGATCTGCAGAATGAGATTGCAGAAGTGCTTGTACCGACTGAAACAGTAGTCGAGATGAGGGGCAACAAGCGAATCGAATCTTCGCGGATGTTTTATCCCGGCTATGTCCTGGTGCAGATTGAATGCGACGAGCGGGGGCACATTCCCGATAACGTCTTTCATATGATCAAGTCTACGCCGAAGGTAACAGGCTTCGTAGGAGGGCACAATCCCACGCCTTTAACGCCTCAGGAAGTAGACCAGATCGTTCATAACGTTACTGAGGCAGCGGAAAAACCGAAACCGAAGTTTTCCTACGCTTCGGGTGAAACAGTGCGAATCAAATCTGGTCCTTTCCAGAGTTTTACTGGCAAGGTTGAAGAGGTTAACGAGGACAAGTCAACCCTGAAAGTGACGGTAACGATTTTTGGTCGTTCGACTCCGGTTGAATTGAACTTCCTCGATGTCGAAAAGGTGACATTCGCAGAAGAGGAATGAAAGGAATTTGCGATTTTAGAATTTGGATTTAGCGATTCTGGCCCCGTGGAGTCGCCAGGTAATGGCAACAGAGTCAGTCGAAACCCCCAAGTCTAAAATCAGAAATTGAATCGCGATGGCTAAGAAAATCACAGGATATATCAAACTGCAGGTTCCCGCCGGTAAGGCTAACCCGGCACCACCCATTGGCCCTGCTCTAGGTCAGCAGGGCGTGAACATCATGGAGTTCTGTAAGGCGTTTAATGCAAAGACCGCCCAGATGGACCCCGATTTGAAGATCCCCGTTGTAATCACGGTATATGCCGACCGCTCATTCACGTTTGAGACGAAAACCCCTCCGGCAGCTGATCTTTTGAAGAAGGCAGCAGGGCTGCCCAAAGGGTCTGGTAATCCCAAACGCGAAAAGGTGGGTAAGATCTCAAAGGCACAGATTGAAGAAATTGCTAAAACTAAGCTTCCAGATTTGAACACTACAAATCTTCAATCGGCGATTAGGACGATTGAGGGAACGGCCCGACAAATGGGCCTAACAATTGAATGAGAATTTCGAATTTCGATTGCGGATTCGAAATTGTTCTGAAACGAGTTAGCGCGGAAAAGGAGGGAGAGGCGATTGTGAACTAAGGTTGCGGCTAGATTTCAAATTCGAAGTCCGCAATCCGAAATTCGACATTCCTCGTTTGCACCTCGGAGAAAAAATGAAGAAGCACGGCAAGAAATACAATGCGGCGGCGGAGAAAATTGAGGTCGGGCGCAAGTACGATCTGGAAGAAGCGGTATCCAAGCTGAAGGAAATTGTTTTCGCCAAATTTGATGAAACCGTAGAGTTAACAGTCTGGCTTGGCGTTGATCCTCGCAAGGCCGATCAACTCGTACGCGGAACGATTGTGCTCCCTCACGGACTGGGCAAGTCCAAAAAGGTTCTCGTCATCGCCCAAGGCGACAAAATCAAAGAGGCTGAAGAGGCGGGCGCAGACTTCGTGGGCGGTGAAGACATGGTCAACCGCATAAAGAACGACAGCTGGCTTGACTTCGACGCGGTCGTAGCAACGCCCGACATGATGCGCCTGGTTGGCGGTTTGGGGAAAATTCTTGGTCCGCGCGGCTTGATGCCCAATCCCAAGACCGGAACCGTAACGTTCGACGTCAAAACGGCTATCAGGGAAACAAAGGCGGGCAAGGTTGAATACCGCGTAGATAAAACTGGCGTGATTCACGTCCCCGTGGGCAAGATTTCCTTCGATGCGGACAAAATCCGTGATAATGCGAAGTCCTTGCTGGACGCCATCGTAAAAGCAAAACCCTCCACGGCTAAGGGTAAGTACGTCAAAAAGGTGAATCTCGCTGCCACTATGAGTCCCGGAGTGTTAATCGACGAAGTGGCATACGTTAAATAGGGATGCGGAGCTTATGAAGACAAAAGCACGGAAGCAGAAGGACCTGGAAGCGCTCACTGAACAGTTCAAGCACGCTAAGGCGGCTATGCTGGTTGGCTTCAAAGGTCTGACGGTAGCCAAGGATCAGGAATTGCGCAACCAGTTACGCGAAGCGGGTTTGACGTATGAAGTCGTAAAGAACACGCTTGCTCGCAAAGCTGCCGAGGGTACAGCGCTTGAGCAAGCTGCCGATCAATTCAAGGGAGTCACGGCGGTTGCGCTGAGTCGCGAAGATCCGGTGAACCTGTCAAAGGCGATCGCAAAGTTTACTAAGGCCAATCCGGATATTTTTACATTCAAAGCGGGCGTGGTCGAAGGCAAAGTTGTGGCGCTCAAGGATGTAGAGGCTATAGCGAGTCTGCCTTCAAAAGAAGAGTTAATTTCCAAAGTTCTGTTTTTGATTAACTGTCAGGCTCAGCGCCTTGTCACGGTCTTATCGGCCGTGCCGCGCAACCTGGCAATCGTGATCAAGCAGATTGGTGAGCAGAAAAGCGCGTAGGGAATTTTGAGGAGGATAGAAAGCAATCATGGCAGCAACACGTGAAGACGTAATTGAGTATCTAAAGAATATGACGCTTCTCGAGGCTTCAGGTCTCGTGAAGGAGCTGGAAGAGACATTTGGCGTATCAGCCGCAGCAGCTATCGCCGCTCCAGCAGCGGGCGCCGCTGCAGGTGGCGAGGCCGCCGCCGCCGTTGAAGAGCAGACTGAGTTTGATGTAATACTGCAGGCCGCTGGCGGCAACAAGATCAACGTTATTAAGGTTGTCAGAGAAGTCACTGCACTTGGCTTAAAGGAGGCAAAAGACCTCGTCGAAGCTGCCCCGAAGGCTGTTAAAGAAGGGGTCTCGAAGGAAGAGGCCGAGACAGTGCGACAGAAGCTCGCCGATGCAGGGGCGACCGTAGAAGTAAAATAGTAAACGTCCTGGGTCACAAGTGAGGTGGCAAGCTGGAGGAATTCTGCTTGTTGCCAATTGTGTATCACTCATCACCTTTCATCGGCTTGACACTGGTATCGTTAGTGGTTAAGTTAAGGGAGTATTGAGGGCTGGCGTTACTCCCAAAAAATTTGACGAAGAGAATTAACCGCTTTTTGGTAATTAAGCGGTCAGGGCGTTCTGCGCCCTGACCGCGCTTTGGCGTCTCTGGGTTATTTTTTGATTTTAGATCTCAGATTTGCGATTGAATCAAGCCTGCCTTCAATCCCGGATCGAATTTGGAATCATTCATTCTGAAGGAATCTCTCATGTCTGTAAATTTACTTCAAACAGTCAATACTGGGTTGGGACGGCGCACAAGTCAGGCGCCTGAACGCGTAGATTTCTCCAAAATCGCGACGGCCGTACGAATCCCGAATTTAATCGAGATTCAGCGCGAATCATATAATCGCTTCCTGCAGATGGATTTCCTGCCGGAGGAGCGTGAGAACACAGGGCTGCAGGCTGTCTTTCAGTCGGTTTTTCCTATTTCTGATTTCCGCGGAACGGCGACTCTCGACTTCGTCGAGTACCAGATCGGTAACTGGCAGTGTAAGTGCGGCCGGCTCGAGGGTCTGAATTATCTGCGAGCGAATTGTAAAAACTGCAGCTCTACCATCAAAGTGAATCCGTTGGCCGCAGGTGAGACGCTCTGCCACAAATGCGGGACGTTCAACTTCGTGCGACCGCAGCTATGCGAAAACTGCGGTGAGCCGGTGGGCCTCAAGCATAAACATGATCAGCAGGAATGCCAGGAGCGAGGCATGAGCTATAGCGTGCCGCTCAAGGTCAAGATCCGCCTTACGGTGTATGACAAGGATCCGGAAACTGAGGCAATGTCAATTCGCGACATCAAGGAAGAGGAGGTCTTCTTTGGTGAGATTCCCCTGATGACAGATAACGGTACCTTCATCATCAACGGTACCGAGCGTGTCATCGTTTCTCAACTCCACCGTTCTCCGGGAGTTTTCTTCAAACGCGGCGCGCTTTATGTGGCGAAGATTATTCCCTATCGCGGCTCGTGGGTCGAATTTGAATACGACCAGAAGAACCTGCTCTACGTTCGCGTCGGAAAGCGTAAATTTCTTGCTTCGATTTTCCTGCGGGCTTTGGGGCTGTGGTTTAACCGGGAAGCCAATCTCAAATCGACTGGCAATGAAACGCTGCTTGAAGAGGGAGTGAAGAACGCATCCTTTACTGACGAGGATATGCTGCGCGCCCTTTATGTCACAGATGAAATTCGGGTGGAAGATGGCCGGCTGATGATTCAGGTGCCCGAGCAAGGGCCCAGCAACCTTGTGGGAATGAAGGTTGATTTCGACATCAAGGGGCGGGGCGAGCCCATCGTCCGAAGTGGAAAGAAGGTGACTGCAACCGCGCTTGAGAGTTTGCGCAAGGCCAACATCGGGGAAGTTGAAATTGACCCGTCGCAGCTCGAGGGCGCCTATGCGCTGTCAGACGTGGTCAATAAGGAGAGTGGGGAAGTACTCCTCGAGGCAAATAATGAAATAGCGCCGACCAGACTGCAGGAGATTATTGAAGCGGGGGTCGACAGCTTTTCAGTTTTCTTTCCCGAGCGTGATGAAATCGGTTCAATCTTATCGCTGACGCTTAAGAAAGACGTCATCGCTAAGCCCGTCGATGCGCTATTAGAGATCTACCGCAAGATGCGGCCCGGTGACCCACCGACTGTCCAAACGGCCTATCGGCTGCTTGAGGCAATGTTCTTCGATCCGCGCAAGTTTGATTTCTCACGCGTTGGAAGGTTGAAGTTCAACATCAAAATGGGCAAGCCTGAGCGTGACCGGATCAACGATCCGCTGCTGACCGCTCACGACTTTTACGAGGTGGTTTCCTTCGTGCTCAAGATGCGCAAGAGCCCGTCTGAGTACCAGTCGGACGACATCGATCATCTCGGAAATCGTCGCGTGCGCGCCGTCGGAGAGTTGTTGGAGAACCAGTTTCGCATCGGTCTGGAGCGCATGGAGCGAGCCATTAAAGAGAAGATGTCGATTCATCAGGAAATGCAAACCACGATGCCGCGCGATTTAATAAATGCGAAGCCGGTAACGGCGGCGGTGCGTGAGTTTTTTGGATCGAGCCAGCTTTCGCAGTTCATGGATCAGACCAATCCGCTCTCTGAGATTACTCACAAGCGGCGGCTCTCCGCTTTAGGACCGGGCGGGCTCTCACGAGAACGCGCCGGCTTTGAGGTGCGAGACGTGCACCCAACTCACTATGGCCGCATCTGTCCTATTGAAACGCCGGAAGGCCCGAACATCGGGTTGATTTCGAGTCTGTCCTGCTTTGCGCGTATCAATGAGTTTGGCTTTATCGAGGCTCCTTACCGTAAGGTCAGCGACGGTCGAGTCCTGGAATACGTTCGCATAACTCACGGCGGCGATACGAAACTGAAACCAGGCGAGCATATCCCTCAGGAGGACGTCGAGAAGGCGAACAAGAAAGTGACTGCGGGCGGTAGGAAGGCTGAGTCTGAACCATGGCCGTTCTATTTGACGGCTTGGCAAGAAGACAAACACGTCGTCGGGCAGGCCAATATCGAATTGGACACAGACGGTTACATTGTCAACGAGCGAAATGCCGCGCGCAAGGCGGGAGAATTCATTCTCGCGCTGCGTAAAGACATTGAATACGTTGACGTCTCGCCAAAGCAGCTGGTTTCGGTTGCCGCTTCGTTGATTCCGTTCCTTGAGAACGACGACGCCAACCGTGCTCTGATGGGTTCCAACATGCAGCGCCAGTCGGTGCCGTTGCTCAGGGCCGAAGCCCCTTACATCGGCACGGGAATGGAGCAGACTACCGCGCGCGATTCTGGCGCCGTGGTGGTAGCGAAACGGGACGGCGTGGTGGATTACGTAGACTCCGAGCGGGCCATCGTGAAGGCCGATCACAACGTTGACGGCACGATCTCCCGAGAGGTGACGGCGGACATCTATACGCTGATTAAATTCAAGCGTTCTAACCAGAACACCTGCATCAACCAGCGACCAATAGTGCACGTTGGCGAGCGGGTGTCGAAGGGTCAGGTAATCGCCGACGGACCCTGTACGGATCGAGGCGAACTCGCGCTCGGCCGCAATGTGTTGGTCGCATTCATGCCCTGGCGCGGTTACAACTTCGAGGACGCGATTCTCGTCTCGGAGCGCCTGGTCAAGGATGACTACTACACCTCCATTCACATCGAAGAACTGGAAATTGAAGCGCGCGATACAAAACTTGGTCCCGAGGAGATCACTCGCGACATCCCAAACGTCGGCGAGAACATGCTGCGCGATTTGGACGATAGCGGCATCATTCGCATCGGCGCGCAGGTTAAGCCGGGTTCGATACTCGTGGGCAAGGTGACGCCGAAGGGCGAAACCCAACTGACGGCGGAAGAGAAACTCTTGCGCGCTATCTTCGGCGAGAAGGCCGGCGACGTGAAGGATGCGTCGCTTGTTTCTCCTCCAGGAATTGACGGCACTGTGGTTGACGTCCAGGTTTTTACGCGCAAGGGCCAGGAGAAAGACGCGCGTTCGCTGGCGATCGAGCAGGAAGAAGAAGATCGGCTGCGGCGCGACCTTGAAGATGAAATCCGCATTTTGCGCGAACAGCGCGACCAGCGTATTTACGAGTTGCTCGAAGGCCGAAAGCTATCGGCTGACCTCACCGTAAATCGCGAAGTCGTAATTGAGAAGAACACGCTGATCACTCGTGAGATGCTGACGAATATTGAGGCCAAGGTTCTGAGAAAGGTGCAGCTTTCATCTTCTCGAGTCGACGTTGGCTCGGAGATTAAGGAATACGAAGACCGCACGGAGCGGCAGATCAGAATCCTCTCGGACATTTATGAAGAGAAGATCGCCAAGCTGCGTCAGGGTGATGAACTTGCGCCCGGTGTAATCAAAATGGTCAAGGTTTTCATCGCCATGAAGCGCAAGCTCTCCGTTGGCGACAAGATGGCCGGCCGCCACGGCAACAAGGGCGTCATCGCCAGGATCCTGCCGGAAGAGGATATGCCCTATCTGCCGGACGGGACTCCTGTCGAGATCGTGCTTAATCCCCTGGGTGTGCCTTCGCGAATGAACGTGGGTCAGATTCTCGAAACCCACTTAGGTTGGGCAGCGCGTGTGCTCGGTCTACATTTCGCGACGCCAGTGTTTGATGGCGCAACTGAGTCGGAGATTAAGGATAAGCTTAGGCTCGCGGGCGCTCATGCTACCGAACTAGGTCTTCCTGAAATTGTCAACGAGTCGGGCAAAGCAATTCTCTACGATGGCCTTTCAGGCGATCCGTTCGAGCAGAAAGTGACAGTCGGTTATATCTATATGCTCAAGCTGTCGCACCTCGTTGATGACAAGATACACGCTCGTTCAATCGGGCCGTACAGCTTGATCACGCAACAGCCGCTCGGTGGTAAAGCCCAGTTCGGTGGCCAGCGGTTCGGGGAGATGGAGGTCTGGGCGCTTGAAGCCTACGGGGCTGCTCATATCTTACAGGAACTGCTGACGGCGAAGTCTGACGATGTTGCTGGAAGGTCAAAGATCTACGAGGCTATCGTTAAGGGCGAAGCTGATTTCGATCCGGGTTTGCCGGAATCGTTCAACGTTCTCGTACGCGAGCTTCAATCGTTGTGTCTGGACGTTGAGCTGATTAATAAGAAGGTCGCGGGTAATGGCACCGGTGACGAGGAAGGTATTGGTGAAGCCCTGGTCACCAGCGCTGTGGAAGGCTAAGGCATTTGTTCGCGGTTGCCGATTTTTGGTTGAAGTTTTTCAGGTCGGTCAATTAAAAATCGGAAATGGAGAAAAAAAGGTGTTTCGATTTCAACAGGAAAAGCAGCAATTAGCGCCCGACTTTGAGGCGATTCGGATCTCCCTTGCTTCACCGGAAAAGATCCGGCAATGGTCGCACGGGGAGGTGACAAAGCCGGAGACAATCAATTACCGAACCTTCAAGCCAGAGCGTGACGGACTCTTTTGCGCGCGCATCTTTGGTCCAGTTGCGGACTGGGAGTGCCTGTGCGGCAAGTATAAGCGCATGAAGCATCGCGGGGTGATCTGCGACAAATGCGGCGTCGAGGTCACTCAGGCCAAGGTACGTCGAGAGCGGCTCGGCCATATCGATCTGGCGAGTCCGTGTTCGCATGTCTGGTTTTTCAAGGGACTGCCCAGCCGCATCGGTCACCTGCTGGATATCCCTTTGCGCGAACTTGAGAAGGTGCTCTATTTCGAGTCGTACATTGTGATTGATCCCGGTGACGACCTTGGCATTAAAGAGCGAGAACTGCTTTCGGACGAGCGCTATCGCGAACTGGTGCGCGATCATCCGGGCCAGTTTGTTGCCAAGATGGGCGCCGAAGCTATTAAAGAGCTGCTCTCAATGGTAAACATTGAAGAGTTGGCGACTGATCTGCGCAAGCGTATGAAAGAGGAGACTTCGCAGCAGAAAAAGCTGAAGTATTCCAAGCGTCTGAAAGTGGCGACCAGCTTCTTGAAATCCGGCAACCACCCGGAATGGATGATTCTCGATGTCATTCCGGTGATTCCGCCCGAGCTGCGCCCTTTGGTGCCGCTGGATGGCGGGCGTTTCGCAACCTCCGATCTGAATGATCTCTATCGCCGCGTGATTAATCGCAACAACCGTCTAAAGAAGTTGATGGAACTGCGTGCGCCGGAAGTTATTGTCCGCAACGAAAAGCGCATGCTGCAGGAAGCAGTTGATGCGTTGTTTGATAACGGCCGACGAGGCCGTGTGCTGCGAGGTGTAAATAATCGGCCCCTGAAGTCGTTGAGCGGAACGCTCAAAGGTAAACAGGGTCGCTTCCGTCAGAACCTGCTCGGCAAGCGCGTCGACTATTCAGGGCGTTCAGTGATTGTCGTCGGTCCAGAGCTGAAACTGCATCAGTGCGGTTTACCCAAGAAAATGGCGCTCGAGCTTTTTAAGCCGTTCATCTACAACCAGCTCGAAAAGCAGGGCCATGCGGCAACCATCAAGCAGGCACGCGAGATGGTCGAACGCCAGGAGCCCGTGGTCTGGGACATTCTCGAGGAAGTCATCCGCGAGCATCCCGTCCTCCTGAACCGCGCCCCAACCCTGCACCGTCTGGGCATTCAGGCTTTTGAGCCGGTACTGGTGGAAGGAAAAGCGATTAAGATCCATCCGCTCGTCTGTACAGCGTTTAACGCTGACTTCGACGGCGATCAAATGGCCGTGCACATCCCGCTCAGTCCCGAAGCGCAGATTGAGGCCGCGGTGTTGATGCTCTCGAGCAATAACATTCTCAGTCCGGCCAGTGGGCAGCCAATCGCAGTACCTTCCCAGGACATAGTACTGGGGATCTACTACTTAACTCGCGACAAGTCTGGTGCCAAGGGAGAAGGCCGCGTTTTCGCGTCGCTTGAGGAAGTCCTGCTGGCGCTTGACGCCAAGGAGGTAACGACGCAAACGCCAATCAAGCTGCGGATCCAGGGCGATCTGATCGATCTGACGCAGGAGCACGATCCGCAGGACATTTTGCGTGCAGCTGTGCAGGAAAACGTTCGACGGGTAGTCACTACCACGGTTGGGCGCGTTATGTTTAATGACTCAATTCCGGCGGTGCTACCATTCTTCAATGGCACCCTGAAAAAGAAGGGATTGCAATCCCTCGTTAACTATTCGCACATTCGTCTAGGCCATGAGATGACTGTCAAGATGTTGGACGATCTCAAGACGCTTGGCTTCCTCTACGCGACGAAAGCCGGTATCTCAATCGGCATCGACGATCTCGTTACGCCGGACACCAAGAAACCTCTGGTAGATAAGGCTGAGAGTGATGTCATCGCCGTGGAGCAGCAGTACCTCGACGGTGTGATTACAAGCGGCGAGCGGTACAACAAAGTGATTGCCATTTGGTCCGAGGTGACCGACAAAGTAGCCAAGGAAATGTTCAAGGCCATGGATGATCGGGAGAAATCGTCGGGCGAGCTGAACCCGATCCTCGTCATGAGTGATTCCGGGGCGCGAGGCAGTGCCCAGCAGATCCGGCAGCTAGCGGGTATGCGTGGATTGATGGCCAAGCCTTCAGGCGAAATCATTGAGACACCGATCAAAGCTAACTTCCGCGAAGGCCTGGATGTGTTGCAGTACTTCATCTCCACTCACGGCGCGCGTAAGGGTCTCGCTGATACCGCTCTTAAGACTGCGGATTCGGGTTACCTTACTCGGCGACTCGTTGACGTCGCTCAGGACGTAATTATCAGTGAGCCAGACTGCGGCACCGTCCGCGGCATCTCCGCTAGCGCCATTGTTGAAGGCGGCGAGGAGATCGAGTCCTTGCGTGATCGCATCGTTGGCCGCATCGCTTTGGAAGATGTGATCGACCCGGTTGAAGGCCGCGTGATAGTCGACTCTAATGCCGAGATTGACGAAGATCTTTCGTCTGAAATTCAACGTTCGGGCGTGCAGCGCGTGCGTATTCGGTCAGTGCTCACCTGCGAATCCCGGCGGGGTTGCTGCATCAAGTGCTACGGGCGCAACCTGGCAACTGGACGGCCGGTGGAAATTGGTGAAGCGGTCGGTGTGATTGCCGCGCAGTCGATCGGTGAGCCAGGCACACAGCTTACGATGCGCACGTTCCACATCGGTGGTACGGCTCGATTGGAAGAGTCTTCGAAACACGAAGCGCGCCAGGACGGTACGATCAAATACCTCGACTTGCAGACTGTTAAGAGCCGCAAAGGCGAGCGCATCGCAATGAACCGCAATGGTTCGCTGACCATTATCGACGATCGCGGTCGCGAGGTGGCGCGCCACCAGATCGTTTACGGCGCCCACATCCTGGTCGAGGACGGACAGCGCGTTGGTCAGGATCAACTGCTAGCGACGTGGGATCCGTTCACCTTCGCAATACTGACGGAGGTTGCGGGTCACGTGAAGTATCAGGACTTGAAAGAGGGCGTGACGTTCGACGAAGAGGTAGATGAGGTAACCGGCCAATCTCGCATGGTGGTGAAAGACTCACCCGACGAGAAGAAGCAGCCGCGTTTCGAAATCCGGAGCGCCAGCAACAAGGTACTTAAAACTTACCAGATGCCCGTGCGCGCAAACTTGATGGTAACCGACGGCGAAATCGTGGAGCCCGGTGACATCATCGCCAAGATTCCGCGCGAGACGACCAAGACGAAGGACATCACAGGTGGTTTACCGCGCGTGGTCGAGCTTTTTGAAGCACGGCGACCGGCGGAGACGGCAGTCATGTCCGAAATCGACGGCATCGTCAAGCTCGGTCCTATCGCCAAGGGCAAACGGAAACTGATCATTACCGGGGACGACGGGGAAGAGCGCGAGTATGATATCCCCCGCGGCACGCATATCAACGTGCAGGAAGGCGACCGCGTGCGCGCCGGCGAGGCGCTGATGGATGGTCCGCTTAACCCGCACGACATTTTGCGCGTGCTCGGCATGCAACGCTTGCAGGAATATTTGGTAAACGAGATTCAAGAGGTTTACCGGCTGCAGGGTGTGAATATCAACGATAAGCACATCGAAGTTATCGCTAGGCAAATGCTACGCTGGGTAAAGATCAAGGAAGTAGGCGATACAGACTTCCTGCTCGAGGAACAGGTGGATCGTTTCCGCTTTTCTGACGAGAATGAACGCGTTAACGAAACGGGCGGTGAAGTCGCACAGGCCGAACCGTTGCTGCTCGGTATTACTAAGGCGTCACTCTCGACAGAGTCCTTTATTTCAGCGGCCTCGTTCCAGGAGACTACGCGCGTGCTCACCGAAGCCGCTATCTCAGGTCGGATAGATTATCTGCGTGGCTTGAAGGAAAACGTGATCATGGGGCGGTTGATTCCTGCCGGCACCGGCATGGAATACTATCGCAACGTGGACGTCGAGCGTGACGAAACCATTGACCAGCGCGAGCGCGAGCTTGAAGAGTTTCCCGACATCGTGGGCGGTCACGAAATGGCTGTGCCTACTCGTTCCCCTCTCGTAACCGCAGCCGCTGAGGGCGAGGCCGAAGTAGAAGGTTAAGTAGTACAGACTTTAGTCTGTATCCCATCTGACCGGCCGGGTTCGCCGCCTGGCCGGCCTTTTTTGCTTTTCACAAGCGGCGGCTACCGCTGGTATTCCTGAATGGCGGGATGCCAGAGGCTTTCGAGCTTTACAATTAATTGCCGGGATTGCATTTCTAGCCAACAGCCGCTATAGTCTGCAGCAATCAGACGGTTGCTGAATGCTTCCGTCTCAAGTGGTTGCTGGGGTGAGGACAGTGACCACATTAGAAGAGGCGCGACAGCCCTAAACTGTCGCGCCTTTTCGCTTAGATCTGCGATGGCAACCTGAGATGGCATTGAATCAAATGCACACATCTCTTCCCTAGCACCCCAGCCGAACCGAAGCGTTTCGATGCAGGGCAACTGGGTCGCCTTTCAAGCTGCAAGTTGGCTTCATCTAATCAACCTCCATATCCCGACCTCTATCAGCAGTTGAGTGACCTAGCCATGCGTTCTCAGGCTGGCATAAGCATTGCTAATTTGTGGGTGACTTGGCTCAGGAATTTAGCTCCTCTTGCGGCGTTCGGGTCAAGACGGTCGGAAGTAAGGAACAAACTCGATGGGGTAAATTATGGCGACAAAGGGAAATGAGTTTCGCTCGAAGAATCATGCCAACCAGGTAGGCTCCCTAGAGCCTGGCCGACGAACTCACGATGTTCGGTCAACAGATGTGCGCTCAATCGTCGAGCAGCAATTTCTACTCATGGAACAAACTCACGATCGCATTCGCGCAGCGGAACTTGCCGCGCATCTCCGCCCCGACCAACTAGCGAGCTAGCGCGCATTCAGCGGGACACTCGCCTCGCGGCATGCCTGCGCCCCGCTAATCTCGATCTATGGCATCACTGTGGAAGCTTGGTGGCTTATCGCCAAAGAAACTAGCAACGCGCGTTTGGAGCGAGATCCAAGAGGATGAGGTCTTCGGCCGCGCTGCCCAGCTCTCTTACTATTTTCTACTCGCCCTGTTTCCCCTACTCATTTTCCTCACGTCTGTGATTGGCCTGGTAATCGGCTCCGAAACGGACCTAAGTCAGAGCCTGTTCAACTATCTGGCTCGAGTGGTACCACCTGCTGCTTTTCAGCTAATCGACTCCACGATGCGGGAAGTGAGTGCGGCGAGCAGCGGCAGCAAAGTGTCCCTGGGTATTCTGGCGGCGCTCTGGGCGGCCTCCAATGGAATGGGTGCCATCACAGAGGCGCTCAACGTGGCTTATGACGTCAAAGAATCGCGCTCGTGGTGGAAACAACGACTTGTCGCCGTTAGCCTAACAATGGTGCTCTCCCTATTGATCATTAGCGCTTTGGTGATGGTGCTTGCTGGCGACAGGATTGCTGACAGCACTTCAGTCAACTATGCCTTGGGTTCCTTTTTCTTGGTGGTATGGAAGATCGTGCAGTGGCCGATAGTGCTCGCCGCTATGTTGTTCGCCTTTGCTCTCATCTACTATTTCGGCCCCGACCTGCGAGAACAGAAATGGATCTGGATTACGCCTGGAGCGGTAGTTGGCGTGGTCCTCTGGTTGCTAGTTTCTTTTGGCTTTCGCATTTACCTGCACTACTTCGATTCTTACAGCAATACTTATGGTTCTCTGGGGGCCGTAATCATACTGATGCTCTGGTTCTACCTAACCGGCGTAGCGGTACTGATTGGTGGTGAATTGAATGCGGAAATAGAAAATGCAGCCGCCGGAGCCGGGGCCGCAGATGCCAAGGAAAAAGGTGAAAGCGGCCTCAGGAAAAGGCCCTGACTGCCAAACAGCGTTCTTGAGCCGGTCAATTACTACAAAAAGCCGGTGCTGGAATTCTGCTTCCAACACCGGCGTTTCGTTGCGATTTGAAATAGCTCAGCGACGCCAATTCGACTAAGGTCGAGCTGCCAGCTGTGTGATACATTATTCAAAGCAGCTATCCGCTCGCGCACAGCACTTGATAGGCCCTCGACCTCTTCTGGCGAATAATTGGCAGCCCGGAACGCATCTTTGATCTGTTCGTCGCTCAGTCGTGCCAGTAAGGTGCCAATCCATTTGGCATCACTGACGGTTATATTCTCGAAGAGTTTTTTGCTCTTTCCGCCGTAGTTGAAATCAATCAGGTTACCTTTTACCGATTCAATGAAATCAGCCTTGAGGAAATCCGAAGGTTTGTTCCGGCTGCGAGAAATGAATCCGCCAGTCTTGCCGAATGAGCCGCCCAAATCGCTGATGATGTAGCGCAATTCCGTTTCCCCGGTGGTTTCGTTCTTAGCGGCGAGGATTTGATTGTTTGAGTCTTTGATATCCCAGTTGTTGATCAGCACCATCATCACTTTCAAACCCTGGAAAGCGGGCTGGCCTTTGAAGGGATTGTCTTCCCACTTCCATTCTCGGACTCGGTCAATGGCTTTGGGACGTGCTTCGAGTCTTACATTCTCAAAGGTTCCCTTGCCGTCGATTGTCAGACTCGGGACGAGGTAAGCGATTTCCGTCTCGTAACCTACGGCCCACAACAGACGATTGGCTGCGGTATCGGGTTGAGCCTCTTTCCCCAGCTTCGCAACCCACTCATTACCCGCGGCATCCCGCACGCGGCAATTTTTTTGAGTAACCACCAGTCTTTTCTTTGAGAAAAGTGACTTTGCTGATATCGGGCTTCATTGCTTCGCCACCAGCACCAAAGGAGGAGGTTTCTGGATTCCACATCGCCTGGTTCACGCCAGAGCACAGGGGTACTCGTAGTCTCGCTCTTTTGTTTCTTCTGCTTCTCGGTTTGTGCAAAAGCTGGCGCAAATGCCATAAACAACATTAGTACAACCGTGTAGCTTTTATTCTCAACTGCAACATTCTCTTCCTCCTCAAGATAAAGCTGAGCTAACGCGTGATGACTCGACTTTTCTCAAGCGACCGAAGCCGTCATTTGAATGCGTGCGTCGTTTTCCAGTACGAGCAAACCAAAATGCTGTCTGCTATTAGTTCAGAGTTTCAGCCCAGTTTGTTGGACAATTGAGGAAGAGCAAGCAAGTGCCGCGATGTCTGCCAAGCGGTGGCGGGGATGTTTAGTTGACTAAAAGCACTCACGGCGCAGATCATCGGCCTCAATGAGCCCCCGATCAACTTTCGACTTCGTAGTGGTAGGCGCCGGAGTATTCGGCGCATGGGCCGCCTATCAACTCCATCTAACCGGTGCGAGTGTTGTGTTGATTGATCAATACGGCGCTGCCAACAGTCGCGCCAGCTCGGGTGGAGAGACTCGCGTCATAAGGATGGGGTATGGAGCGGACGAGATCTACTCGCGCTCTGCCCAACGATCGTTCACGCTCTGGCAAGAGCTCTGCGAGCAAACGCGACGATCCCTGTTTCAACGTACTGGAGTCCTCTGGTTCGCGCGTGAAAAGGATCCTTATTCCATCAATACACTCGCGACCCTCGCAAGGATCGGCGCCGTTTTTCACAAACTCGCGCGTCCTGAACTTGAGCAGCGATATCCTCAAATCCAGTTTGACCAGATCGCCCGGGCTATTTTCGAACCCGAAAGTGGTGTCCTGATGGCGCGGCGGGCGGTGAGCGCGCTGGTACAACAAGCACAGATAAATGGCATTACTTACTTGCACGATTCGGTTCTGCCTCCGAATGGTAGTGGGCGGTTGCAGTCAGTAGCCCTGGTCGGGGGCGCGGAGATCTCCGCCGGAACTTTTGTGTTTGCTTGTGGACCGTGGCTCCCTAAAGTCTTTCCCGACGTTTTAGGCGAACTCATCTATGTAACGAGACAAGAAGAATTTTTCTTTGGTGTGCCGGCAGGTGATCCGCGCTTCGAACCTCCGCACATGCCCGCGTGGATAGACTTCCCTGATCTGGTTTAT
>JBPCIQ010000066.1:0-17228 GCA_051006135.1 Pyrinomonadaceae bacterium
AGCCTAACGTCCATTCTCCCCACAATTCGAGCGGGCTTTTCAGGAAGCGCTTTTCAAGTCCCCGCCGTAGGGTGGCGAAGCGCATACCGCGCTGATAGAGCTGAAAATTTGCGTAACGCTCCTCGTGTGGGAAGGCATCCACAAGCATAGGCAAACCAAGCGAGTCAAGAACCTCAGCGCCCGGCATGTCTATCCTGGCGCCCGCGGCGCTCTTGAGATAGAAAGGAATGAAATTAAGGTAGTCATACGTGTGAAGCGTGTACCGGTCAAATTCGACATTGCCCTTAATCTGCAGATGCTGGCCAGTTTCAAGCAGTGACCAGGACGGCGCAGAAAGACTCATGCCGCGAACGTAGAAGTTCGCGAGGCGAGTGCCACGGTGATAAAAAATGTGATCAATCCAGGGAAGCTGGCTCTTGCCTGTGCGAGCATTGCGCTCAGCCACAAACGAGTCCAAAAGTCCGTAAGGCAAACCATCGACTTTGATAATAACTACGCGCTTGGTCTGCCCTACCGAAAGCGCAGGAAATAGCAGTAGTAAAAGAAAAACGGAGCAAAGAAGGAAGCTTGGATTAGGATGGATCGCCGCCGTTGAGAATCGCCCCTGATGATGACTGAGGCGGTACATTAACGTTGTTCGACTCGGTTAGGAACGGCATTGGCGCCTGAGGCCGCGAGAGGCTCGTCCGGTTTAGCGGGACTGTTCAAATGTGCGCTGATCATTTCCTGCCACACAGTACCCACAGTCTTATCGTGAGAGAGACGCAGCAGTTCCGCTTTTGCTTTGCGATTGGGAATGCGCGAGAGACTCTCCAGACAGGCCATGCGTGTTTCGTTGTCTTCAGTATGGCTGAAAATTCTTGCCGCGGCGCTGATGGCGTGCGTGTCAGCCTCTGAGCCATGCTCAGCTATGAACTGCAGCGAGCGCTTCACCTCGTCTAAATTCCACACCACATCAATTCGCGGAGTTGATCTCGCAACCTGACGCAGGAATAGTGTGTGATAGGCAAGCCTCCTGGTCACGCTAAGCTTTGCCACCATGTCAGGCGTCGCTGCCTCACGATGAGTGTATTTACCAAAAGAGAGGATGTTTGCAGTGCGGAAGGTGACCTGTGCTGGTAGTCCGTGCTCTAACGGCACCAACTCAGCGCGACGGTCACGATCGAGTTTAGCGGGCAGCCCGTCGCTTCGCTGGGCAAAGGACACAAGAGCATGGTACTGCGCTGTTGCAAGTTTTGCTTCAGCCGCAAGATCGTTTTCCAGTGGATTCAATGACACCTTTCCCAGGCGGCGATCTATCTGTTCACGGAGTTGCGGATCGAGAGATTCGTTGAGCGCTAAGAGGAGTTTCAGTTGCGAGTAAGTTCTCAGGCGCGAGGGCTGGTTAATGTCCATTCCGCGTCTTCCAGTTACGACGTCGAAAACCGTTCTTCCCAGGAAGAATGACAAGTCGCCAAAGCGAGAGAGCGTTAGTACATTCCGCGCTACGTCCTCCAGCACACGCCGCGACATTTCACGCTTCTTGGGATTGAGAGCATCGCGGAAATCAACCAGCAGCATGGGAATCTTTGGATTATCCAGTCCGTAAAGGGCCAGCGGAATCATTTCGACCGCCTGAGCGTCGGGACTGTCGGAAGCGACTGGGCGACTCTCGGAGTCGAAATAGCGGGTCTCCACGTAACCCTGCCAATTCAAAAGCCGTTTGTCAGACCAGGGATCGGAGATGTTGAGAAATCTCCCGCCATAACGCTGACCCTGTTTGGTTGTCAGATCGCGCTTCGCCATCCAAACAAGCGCATGAGTGGCACTGCCGTCCGGCATTTGCAACGGCTCAAAATAAAGTGACTCGGCTTCGGCTTGCTGGCGCAGCAGTTCCCAGTTATGGCCGCGATCGTCACGCGTGCCCGTCACCTTTTTCTCGAAGTAGCGCTGAAGATGCAGATGGTCGATCAACCCGCCGAATGTTTTGTCGGTAAGCAACAGGCGCCCTTGAATCTCAGCCATCTCCGCGTCGGAGAAAGCCGCTGGCCCTTTCAGCGCCTGATAAAGGGAAAGCACCGACAGCGCCTGAATGATGTGCGACTTTCGATAATCAGTGACGTTGCGGCGATACGAGTGGCTCGAAGCCTTGATTGGTAAACCGTAAGGATCGAGCAGGACGTTTTGGAGAGCGGTCCAGAATATTTTCTCCCAGACTTGCCGTTCCGGCGCGGCCAGATCCATCACCGGTGGTGGCGCTTTCCCAGAAGCCTTTTTGTTATTCCCAATTCTCGTGTACAAGAAAGGAACCAGGCCGGACATGCGTTGTTTTATTGTGGGACGCGTGTAAGTGAGCGGCCAGAGATAGCGAAGGCGATCGTTTTCCGGGTTGAGGTCGCCGAGCGTATCACGAAGGACGCTTACCAGCGGAACCCATTTTTGCTCCTTTGAAGTTTCTAGGCCATTAAGCCTCGCATGGAGCGTGATTAAATCGGCGCCGCCATAGACTGGTAGCTTCTCAATGCGAAAGATATCGGACGCTGCGCTTGAAGGCGGGGCTGCTACCTCCTGAGCCGCAAGGCCCTGGCTACGAGAGATAGAAACCCCGGAGGATGTTAGAAAAAAAAGCGAGAAAACTAGTAAGTGGACGTGGGTACTTCTTCGAACTCTTTTCAGGCGAAGGCTCATCTGTATGTAATCCTCGGCGGTTTCAAAAGTCCTGGATTCTTGCTGGTGCTTTAATCTTACTGCGCCATTCCCTTTGTTAAGTGTACGCATCTTTCAGTCGAACCAGCGTTTTGCCCAATCTTCGGCAAGCGCTATGCGCCCGATCGCGCCGCCCGATAACCGATAAATAGACCACGAATATACCATCATCTTAATGGAGGAGGATTCAATTCTGTTGGTCCTTTATGTCAGAACTTGGATTGTAACAACGTGGTTCCGATGCGGGAGTATAGCGACGCGTTGCCGAAGTCTGGCCCGAAGGAGCAAGCGATAGTTGGGTTTGGCCCGAGATATGAAAGAGCATGGGCGCCTCACTGAAGAGAACGTGCGAAAAGTCGTTGCCCTGTCCATTCAGCCGGAGAGTGGAGTTAAAGCCCCCAGTTCCGTAAGAATGACAAAAACCTACATGGGACCAGCAGCTGCCGCATTACTATTCGACTGTGCGTTCGCTTCCGAATCTTTGGCTTCCTTGGGAAGCGGAGGTTTCCAACCCGCACGTTCAAGTAACGTGATACCAAACTGAATCGGAACGGCAAAGTTGGAAGCCTGATTCTCGGTGAAGACCGCGAAATTGACTCCTATGACGTGCCCTGATGGTCCAAACAGCGGCGCTCCTGATCCTCCCTCCGCGGTTCTTGCGTCGTAAGCAATTCGGCGAACATCGAGGTCAGTAATGCTACCCTGGGTAGTGAGTGGCTGAATTCGCCTATTCTCGGCGAGATAGCCCAGCAGGGAATCGAGCGAGCCATAGCGTTGCTGGATACCACGCGATTCGGCATCGTCAAGCAAAGCCAGCAGGCGATCCGGACCGGAGGGGTAACCCATCATTACTACCGACTTACCAACAGCTACCGAGGTCTGGTCCTCTTCCAGCGGAATTACAGGAATCCCGCTGGGAACCTCGGGGGTATCAAGCTTACAAACAGCGAGGTCGTCGCGAGCGGCGGCGGCTTTAAACTTGAGCGGGATCGGTTGGGGGTTATCGGGAAAATATGCGTTGAGCTTCTTAAGACGCGGTTGACTCTTAATACTGCCGCTCAAACCCTGGGCGCGCTCGTCGGCGAGCCAGGGCTGAGCGATGTGACGATTAGTCATGACGAAGCCATCGCCAACATAGAACCCGGAACCGACAAACTCATACTCGACGATCGCGGCCTTGCCTTCGGGAGTGAAGGACTGTGGATCGCCGCTCTGAACGGCCGCTCCGCCTTCACCCGTTTGGGCCTCCGGATACCGCAGTGGACGCCCAGTGCCAGCCTCAACGAAATAGTAGGAGCCGGCGATTAAGCAGACGCCCCCGCCATAGTCGCTTCGGAGCTTTACCGCGAGCGAGAGGCTGTCGCGTATCTCTTTGTTTGATCGGCCCAGATCAGTGAGTGTTTGGTTGGTCTTCGAGACCTGGTCTTTCATCTGCGTAAGCTGGGCCCGTTGGTCCGAAATCAGGTGGCGGCTTCGCTGCATCTCCTGGTACATCGAGAAACCTATGTAGAGAACACCGCCAACAAGAGCGAGGGCGATTGCCAGCGTAATCAGTTTTGTACTCGGATTGATCTCACGAACTAACTCACGCGTGAATTCCCGCAGGAAAACCTTGGCATCGTCGCGCCGTGCGGTGGCCGCCGACTCAATCGCCGCCTGTTCGATAAAAGGGGCTACATGTGTTTCCGGCGGACTCGCGACAAGTGCCGGCAGTGACCGTATGGGGAAGAACTGGAGCGCCAGCTGGGAATGAGGAACCTGAACCTCGTCGCCATCCTTGATCTCCGTGTTGGTTGCCAGCGGCTCGCCGTTGTGGGTTAGTTGCAGCGAGCTATCGAATGCACCCACACGGTAGAATCCGTTTGTCCGCACCAGTTCCACAACCATACCATCGTTATCAGACCTTTTTGGCAGGGCGTACGCGCGCAACCGGAGATTGCAGTCGTCGCCACTGCCGATACGGATGCGCTCGTCGGTTAGTACTTCGGTGTGTTTGTCTTCACCGGATGAGATGTGGATAACGAGGCCGGTTGCCATAAAACGCTGAGGATTCGTATCTACCGCATATAGAAATGTGGGCGCCCGCGTGAAACCGCTAAAGCAAAGGTTGCGGTCTTCAGAAGCGGTCGCCCTTAGGACTACATTCTACAATGTATCTTTGCTGCTTGGCAAAATGGTTTGAGGGATGTTGGCAAGCCTGCTTTCCTGGTTCTCTATAGCCCAACCTGTAAATTTATGGCTCTTGAGTGATATCCGGGATCGATCTCAATTTTCTCACAGCTTCTGCCGTGGGTGGAATTCTGAGTTTTGACACAGCCTCACAGCCACCACCTCACATCGGGCGGCAAAGCCGTGATGCAGACTCAGGTTTCATTCGAAGGAAATGGTTTACCTTATCCGCTAGCCGTTCTTGGCAAGATGGAAACTGATGAAGCTCTTCGGACCTGGAGCCTCTTATCTGGGGAACACGGCTTCGTGCTAGCATAACGCAATGGCAGCGCCTTCATTCATCTGTGACCGCGAGGAGTTGGAAGGGCTTGCCCCGGTCGCGGTGGCGCCTATCAGGCATCATGTTTTCGTCTGCACCGGCAAGTCGTGCTCGGCAGTTGAGAGTGCCGAAGTAAGAGCGACTTTCGAGCGCGAACTTCTTGCACGCGGGATCCTTTTCGGCAAAGCAAAGAAGGGGAAAAACCCTAAGGGAAGCGTGGTGCTGACGGAATGTGCCTCGGTTGGTTTCTGTGCGATCGGAGCCGCGGTGATGGTCTATCCCGATGGTGTCTGGTATGCCCAGGTGCGTGCTGAGGATGTACCGGAGATCGTTGAGGAGCACATCATCAATGGCCGCGTGGTTGAGAGACTGGCGCTGTTAACCGTTCCATCAGCAGGAAGATCTCCTATGCTGCCAGCTAATTCACAGAACTGGGAAGTCTAGCATGCTGCTGAAAAACAAAACATGATCCACGAAACCACACGAAACAGCACGAAATGGATGCCTTAATTCAAGTTACTTCGTGTGATTTCGTGGATCGCTCTGCCACTGCTATTGCTGGTCATTACTTTTCAGCAACCTGCCAGGTCCTAATCGTTTTGAGGATTACTCACTTCGCCTCAACGTCCGTGACGATAATCACCTCAGCCAGCCTCACCTCAGCCAGCACTTGCAGCTTGCTCTGGTTTCCAGCGGAGCACCGGTTTGCGCGCTGCGGCGGCTTCATCAAGCCGGCCGATCCGCGTCGAGTGGGGGGCATTTAAGACAAGTTCAGGATCCGCTACTGCCTCACGCGCAATCGACCTCATCGCAGCGATAAACTGATCCAACTCTTGATGCCCTACCGATTCCGTAGGCTCGATTAACATTGCTCCCTGAACGATCAGTGGGAAATAGATCGTCATCGGATGGAAGCCGTAGTCGATTAGTCTCTTGGCAATATCAAGCGTGTGCACGCCCTTGCGAGATTGACGCTTGTCCGTGAAGACGACTTCGTGCATCGGCGCTGCATCGAACGGCTTGTCGTAATCCGTTGCGAGTCCATGGGCGATGTAGCGGGCGTTTAGCACGGCAGCTTCTGTTGCTTCGCGCAGCCCGTCGTTGCCGTGCGTTTGAATATAGGAGAGTGCCCGCAGCATCATTCCGTAGTTGCCGAAGAAGGCCTTCACCCGACCGATGGAGCGAGGATAACCGTAGTCGACCTTGAACTCCTGCCCCACCCTCGTGATGCGCGGAACTGGCAGGAACGGCTCCAACTCTTTTGTACAGCAGCATGGTCCACAGCCGGGACCACCCCCGCCGTGCGGAGTCGAAAAAGTCTTGTGCAGGTTCAAGTGGATTACGTCGACGCCCATGTCGCCGGGGCGCGCCACTCCGACCAGTGCATTCATATTTGCACCGTCCATGTAAACCAATCCGCCGGCCTCATGAACAATCGCGCAGATCTCCTTGATGTTCTTCTCAAAGAGTCCGAGTGTGTTCGGATTTGTCAGCATGAGCCCCGCAACCTCTCCGTGGGAGCAAAGCTCACGGAGATGTTCAAGGTCGGTGAGACCCTCCTTCGTAGATCGAATTGTCTTAACTGCGAATCCGGACAGGTGCGCGGAAGCGGGATTGGTACCGTGCGCAGAGTCGGGAATCAGCATCGTACGGCGCCTGGCGGAAGCGCCTTCCCCGTCGCGGGCGTCGATGTAGGCGCGGATAATCATTACGCCGGTCATCTCACCGTGTGCGCCGGCGGCGGGTTGCAACGAAACGCCAGGCAAGCCCGTAATCTCGGCCAGGTCTTGCTGTAGTTCGTAGATTACCTGCAATGCTCCTTGCGCGTCGGTCTCGTCAGCTAAGGGATGAAGATTTGCGAAACCGGCTATGCGCGCTACTTTTTCATTCAAGCGCGAATTATATTTCATGGTACATGAGCCGAGTGGGTACATCCCGAGATCAATCGAATAGTTCCAGGTAGACATGCGAACGAAGTGACGAATAACGTCGACCTCGCTTACCTCGGGAACGCCTTCCAGGTCATCGTCGCGACGAAACTGTGACGGGATGATCGAGTCGATCGGCGTTTCCTCTACGTCCAATGGCGGCAAACGGTAGCCGATGCGGCCTGTCTGCGAGCGCTCGAAGATAAGGGGCTCGTTGTGGCTGATGTGTAAAGTGACTTTTGTAATGTTGGTTGAATCCATCTGATTTAGATATCACCGCGTAGCACGAAAAGAGAATTTAATGGCTGAGTTTAAGTGGTTTCCGCCACGCAAGTCCGAAAGTCCTTGTTGGTCGAACAAAAGTTTCTGGACCACCAAGCAAGTCTCGAAGGGACGGAATGTTTATAGACAGCGGGTTGGATTAAATCCCCTTCAGCTCCGGAGGAGCGGCATGTTTCCCGATTCGACTTCACTCCTGGTTGGAAACATTTCGCTCCTTCCGGAGCGAGGTCTCTTTTGGACCTTGGTTTTCTATAAACATCCGGCTCCTCCGGAGCTACTGCCGGTTTGCTGTGATGCAGTGTATTGTCCCCATGGTTATGAACTTGTGATTGCGGATAGCCCCTCAACCAGCGCGTCGATCTCTTCCCGAGTGTTTAGCTCGGTAACGCATACAAGAAAATCATTTGGCCGGTCGGAGTAGTAGCGACCCAATGCCAGCCCTCCCGTTATACCTCGATCGAGCGCAACATCCGTCAGCAGCGAGCGAGCTTCGATTGGCGCGCGCACTACAAATTCATTGAAGCGCGGCGCCGTGAAAGGAACGGAGAAGCCCTGGATCTCCGCAATGCGCCGGGCAGCGTATGCGGTTTTTTGCGCGCAGTGCAATGCAACCTCCTGCAGTCCGCGCCGCCCCATCGTTTCCAGATAGACAGTCGCAGCCAGCGCTATCAACCCCTCGTTTGTACAAATATTCGAAGTGGCTCTTTCGCGGCGAATATGTTGCTCGCGCGTGGCTAGAGTCAGGACAAAGCCGCGCCGTCCCTGCTTGTCGAATCCTTCTCCGACGAGCCGACCGGGAATCTGCCGAGCATATTTTTCACGTGTGGCGAACAAACCAACATACGGTCCACCAAACGACAGCGGCACTCCAAAGGATTGTCCTTCGGCGATCACAATGTCAGCGCCGCACGCTCCGGGTGATTTGAGCAGACCCATAGAGATCGCTTCCGTTATGGCCACAATCAACAATGCGCCTGCGGCCTGCGCTTTCCGGGCGAGCGCCCCGACGTCTTCAATGCAGCCAAAGAAATTTGGGGACTGGACGACGATGGCCGCAGTCTTTTCGTCAAGCGCTTCGGCCAGGTCTCGCGAGATCTGACCGGTGGTTGAATCAAACTCCACATGCTGCACCTCAATGCCAGCATGCTGCACGTAGGTATTAACGACGTCGAGATACTCTGGATGTATGGCTCCGCAGGTAATCACTTTGGAACGTCTAGTCACTCGCTCGGCCATTAACACGGCTTCCGCCAGGGCTGTTGAGCCGTCATACATCGAAGCATTTGCCACTTCCATGCCTGTCAACTGGCAAACAAGTGTTTGAAATTCAAAAATCACCTGCAGCGTGCCCTGCGATATTTCCGGTTGGTAGGGAGTGTAAGCAGTGAAAAACTCTGAACGAGAGATAATGTGGTCTACGACTGTCGGAATGTAGTGGCAGTAAGCACCGGCGCCCATGAAGCTGGGCCGTTGCGCGCCCGTATTGCGTGACGCCATGCGCTCAAAGCCCGAGAGCAATTCTATTTCGGAAAGAGCAGGCGAGGTAACGAGATCGCGAGCTAAACGTAAGTCTTCTGGAATGGAAGAGAATAGATCCGCTGCCGAATCCAAGCCGATCTGGTGAAGCATCTCGGCCCGTTCTTCGGGCGAGTTAGGAATATAGCGCAAGTTTACTCTGTCTCAGCTTTCGTGAAATCTTCGTATTCCGCTGCGGTTAATAGGCTGTCCACCTCGCCCGGGTTCGACAAGCGAACGCGGATCATCCAACCCTCACCATACGGGTCCCCATTGACTTTCTCCGGCTCATCGGCAAGTGCTTCGTTGACTCCGACGACTGCTCCCGAAACCGGTGAGAATATTTCAGAGACAGCTTTCACGGACTCAACCGACCCGAATGATTCATTAGCGGCAAATTCTTCGCCCACCTTGGGTAATTCAACATAGACGACATCACCGAGAGAGTTCTGGGCATAATCTGTGATGCCAATAACGGCAACGTCGCCCTCGATGCGCACCCATTCGTGATCCTTACTGTAGTGTAGATCCTCTGGAATGTTGGCCATGGGTCCTCCAAGAGATTTTTGATTCCGATTGCCGATTTTAGATTGTAGGGCTCGGCGAATTTCGAAAATCAAAAATCACAAATTAAAAATCAAAAACGGAACGCAAACTTCCGATTTACCGAGCGCGTCTATAAAACGGTGTCTTAACAATCTGCGCTTCAACCAGCCGCCCGCGCACATCAATCTGAATCTGCTGGCCCTCGTCGGCATGCTCAACCGGAACGTAAGCCAAACCAATGTTTTTTTTCAAGTAAGGCGCTGGACTACCGGAGGTCACTCGGCCCGTTCGCTCTCCATTAATCACCACATCCTGATCGTCACGCGCGATACCTCGTTCGGTGATTTCGAACCCCGCCAGACGACGCTTCAGTCCTTCTTCTTTTTGCTTCGCAAGCGCAGCACGCCCAATAAAATCACCTTTATTCAATTTGCAGATCCAACCAAGATTAGCTTCCAACAACGTGGTGTGCTCATCTATCTCGTGACCATATAGAGCCATGGCCGCTTCAAGACGTAGTGTATTGCGCGCGGCTAACCCGCAGGGGATCACGCCTTCGTCGGAGCCGAAGTTTCCAGCCTCGAGGATCTTATCCCACAGGCGCTCTGCTTTGTCCGCGGCGGCATAAACCTCAAAACCGTCTTCTCCCGTGTAACCCGTACGCGAGACAATCGCGGGCACCCCATCAACCCTGCCTTCGCTGAAGTGGTAATACTTTATGTCGGCTAAAGGCAGCTCAGTCAACCTTCCCAGGATTCCAAGCGCGTCGGGGCCCTGCAGGGCAAGCTGGCAATATTCAGCACTTGCATTGCGCAACTTCACTGACTCGCCGTTGTGATGCGCTGTAATCCAATCCCAATCCTTCTCCGTGGTTCCCGCATTAACCACCAGCGTGTACCTGTCAGGTGCAAAGCGATAGACGAGCAGGTCGTCGACAACAGTGCCCTCGTAAGTTGTAAGTGCGGAGTATTGCGCCTGACCATCAATGAGTTGGGAAGCATCGTTTGAGGTTAGGTTATTGATCAGGGCGAGCGCGTCAGGACCACGAACGTCGATTTCGCCCATATGCGAGACATCGAAAAGGCCGGCGTGAGTTCGCGTGCGAAGGTGTTCTTCAACCGTTCCGGCCGAATATTGCACTGGCATGTCCCAGCCACCGAAATCGACCATGCGTCCGCCCATACGGCGATGCGTGGCGTTCAGCGGGGTCTTTTTGAGGTGCGGTGCGGGCGCAGTCAACTCGTAACTCCCGGATTCGACTTCCGAACCCGATACTCATCAAATCAGTAAAAACAGGTGAAACCGGAAACTAACATGCACGGTGCGGTGCGTCAAGCGAGTGGTTAGGCGAGTGGTTAGGCGCAGTTAACTACTAATTAGTTCGACCTTCTCATGAGCCCTCTGTAAAGCAGTAAAGGACGCGTCAGGATGTGAAGTTTCATGCGGCGAAGCAGGGAAGCAAATCGCGGGTGTGAGCGTAGTTCTTCCATCCTTGGATCAACTTTGATAAGAACCAATTCTCCCGAATCGCGCGCCTCACAAGTCCTTTCAAGCCAGGCGAGCGCTTCTTCGTAGTCACCGAGAGCTGTATAGATCACTGCTATTCGATAATAATGGCAGCCAAGGCATCACATTCACTTTTAATGCCTTGACGCTCGGTTCTCTGCCAACACATGCCGGTGTTGTTTGGACAGACGGGCTTTATAAACAAACAAGCCACCCTGAATTTGTTTACGGGTGGCTTTATTCTTTCAGCAAAATGATCCGAATACTAGACCTTCACACTGTTTTGACGGGCGTGTCGTAGATAACTCTGGTCCCCCTGTGCGGGGCGCTAAAGTTCAGGCAAGG
The DNA here is from genome assembly GCA_051006135.1 of Pyrinomonadaceae bacterium. Lineage (GTDB taxonomy): Bacteria > Acidobacteriota > Blastocatellia > Pyrinomonadales > Pyrinomonadaceae > PSRF01. The sequence goes on from JBPCIQ010000066.1 coordinate 11,296, forward strand.
TTGGGTCTTGATCTTAGTCTGGGTGATCAGAAATTTCGCTCGCGCACGTCAACCTTCTGAACTGCGAACACAACACGCATTGTGTCAGGGCGGCGGTCCATTGAGGCGGGAACAAACGCGGCGTCCTGTCGCAGCGCGGTTTCAAAGTCGTTAAGCATTTGTCGATCGCGCGGAGCATGAACAACGTCTGCCAGAGACGCAGCTCCATTACTAAAGACATCGGCGACGACAAGCATATCGTCAGCATCCTGGTACAGGTCCGTATGTGGGTGCGCATAAGACCTGGTGAGGGCCGCCAGTGCACCCTTGGGATTCAGACTTGGAGAGTGCTCGTTAAATGGCGCTCGGCTCGCGGCGAAGTCGGCGGAGGTAACTGGTTTGGTCAGATCATAAATTTTGCTTGCCGGCATGACGTAGACCGCTCTGCTTTGCTCCGCTGCTTCGTGAAGTGCCACAAAGTGAGGGCGAAGCGCGGCAAACATTGCGATAAAGAGAATTACCGAAGCGACCGAGCCAACGCTGTAGGGCATCAGTCGCGGTTCGAGGAAGCCTGCCAGACGCTCGCGCAATGAGGGCTTAGGGGCCAACCTGCGCGCGGCACTTTCAACTAACAAGGCACCTGTGATTGCTGAAGCCAGGTCGGACGGCGGAACAGGCTGAGGCAGCATACTCAATCCCCGAACAAGTGACCGCAACCCTATTGCTTCAGCACGACAGACTGGGCACTTATGCAGGTGATCATCGACTAGAGCGCGCGTTGGCAACGACAATGCGTCGTCAACGTACGACGAAAGCGACTGTTTTATTTCTTCGCATGACATAAAGTCATATCCAATTTTCGATTGCCGATTGCCGATTTTAAGAATCCCGGATCACCGCAGCAGCGGCGAAACCAGTAAATCAAAAATCAAAAATGTCTTTGATGGCTGGCCGACCCCGGCTGCTCCTTATTTTAAGGAAGCAAGTCCGACAAAGTTCAAAACAAGAATCTAACTGGCTGATTTGCGGCGATGCTTCGAACGGGTGTTGCTGGCCACGTTTTCAATTCGCCCTCATCCTACAATTAGTTGCCCGTACCTGCCGGTTTCGTCACTTCGACCCATTTGGCACCGAGTTGTTGTGAGCCGGGGCGGGTCAGCCATCAAACGCATTTTCGATTTCCGATTGCCAATTGCCGCTTGAATTGTTGTTGCTCGGGTGAACCTGCTTTTTTAAAATCGGCAATTGGCAATCGGAAATCGGCAATTACAAAGATCCTTCTAACTTTGTACGCAACGCTTTGCGCCCGCGCGCCAATCTCGACTTTACTGTCCCGATACTGATCCCCAATGTCGCTGAAACCTCTTCATAACTGAATCCCTCAATATCTCTTAATATTACCGTCTCGCGATAAACCCGGCCGAGACTTTGCAAGGCCGATCTGAGTGCTATTTCGCGCTCATGCGCCAAAGTGTCCTGTTCCGGGGTGTTGCCATGGTCGGCGCTTATCGAGCTGGAAAGAGGCTGGTTGCTTCCACCCTGCGGCGAATCCAACGAAACAGTCTGGTCACGCCTTCGCCTGCTCCACCAGCGCCAGCGATTTCGAGCCTGGTTTATCGCAATGCGATAAATCCAAGTCTTGAGATCCGCATCGCCGCGAAAGTGCCTTATGCTCTGAAACGCTCGCAGAAACGTCTCCTGGGTCAAGTCTCGCGCTTCCTCGCGATTTTCAGTCAGGCGGTAAAGCAATCCATAGATTTCGCCCGAACGCTCGGCGACCAGGACTTCGTACGCGGCCTCTTCGCCTCTCTTTAATTTTTCAATGAACTGTGTTTCGGCTGTTCCGCGCACTTCAACCGGGGCTGCGGACGCAACCTGCTCCAATTCCCTTTGCCCGCGGAGGGCTATTGGCTCTCCGTAGCTCACTGCTCACCCCCTGGAGCGGGAATCGGAGTTGGTAACAGCCTATGCCTATTCCCGGACAGGCGAACCTTTAGACACCAACGTCGTGCCATTTGTTCCCAGGAGATTTTCAGGGTCTGGTTAGATATTACTGGTGCGGTCATGAACTCTTGGCTTGTGCACCCCTGACGGACAACGTAGCTCTCTGTTCCTCGAGCTAACCCTTGAAACATGGCCGAAGCATGAACTTGACAAGATTTCGCGGCGACCATTAGAGTGCTTGTTTCGCTCATCATACACCTTACAGAACGCCGTTCACTATGTGGACTTGCGAGAAAGGAGCCCTTGGCCCGATATAAGAAGAAACGCGCACGCGAACTGAAACACGACCGATTTCGCGACACAACGATGGGACTTCTCGACCGTCTGGGCGACCGCCTTGAAGGCAAAGGCCGGTCGATTCTTTATGGAATAGTCGCTCTGGTTGTAGTTGCTGCTCTTGTCGGATTCTGGGTGACCTGGAGTCGCCGAAAGGCTGACGAGGCGCGCCGATCTCTGGGCCGTGCAATTGCGGTTGCTACTGCGCCAATCTCCTCAGCGCCCGCGCCCAACTCAACAGCCCCCAGCTTTACCAGTGAACAGGAGAGGGCGCGCAAAGCGATTGAGGAATTTCAAAAAGTCGCTGATAAGTATGGCGACCCTTACCGCACTGAAGCAAGATACTTCATCGCCACAAATCTTCTTTACGTGGAACGAGAGAAAGCCCTTAGCGAGCTAGTCGAACTTAGCAAGAGCAGCTTGAACGAAGTCGCCACCCTTTCCAAGTTTGCTCTGGCACAGGCGAAGGAAGGCGACGGTAAATATGATGAAGCGGCCCAACTCTATAGTGAGATCGCAAGTCAGAATGGTATGGTGGTCACGCCTGAAACGGCCAATCTTCGTTTAGCCATCGTTTATAAGAAGCAGAATAAGAAAAAAGAGGCTGCGGACCTTCTCTTCAACCTGGTAGATGCGGCACGCAAAGCCAAAGACCAGGACGGAACTCCGCTCCCTCAGTCGGCTGCTGCTCGTGAAGCCTCGACGGAGTTGCAGAAACTCGATCCAGTTCGCTTCGCCCAGCTTCCGCCGGAATCTCCAGGAGCAGGGATAGCCTTCTAAAGATTTTTGATTTTAAATTTTTGATTTTCGCTTTATTTTCCGTTCTTCTTTAATGAGAAGAAGAGAGTCCTTCGATTAGAAGGCAGCCGGTTGTTGTTCCAAATCGAAAATCAAAAATTTAAAATCAAAAATCTAAAATGCTCCGATGGATAACATTACCCATTCGCTCGTCGGGCTGGTAGCCTCAAAAGCCGGATTGGAAAAGTTATCACCTAAGAGCACGGCAGTTTGTGCTCTCGCAGCAAACGCGCCCGACTCTGATATTGTAACGCTTCTTTTGGGCGACCGCTGGACCTACCTGCATCACCATCGCGGTATTACTCATTCAATCATTGGCACTCTCGTGCTGGCGCTGATTGTCCCAGTCGCGTTCTGTATGTTAGACCGCCTGGTCGCCAGAGTTCGCAAACGCCAGCCCAGCATCAGGCTGAAAGGTCTGCTTGTGGCCTCACTGGTTGTTAGTGCCACCCATCCGTTAATGGATTGGACCAATAACTACGGTGTGCGTTTGCTGCTGCCGTGGAGTTCGAGATGGTTTTATGGCGACCTGGTATTCATTGTCGATCCATTTCTCTGGCTGGCCCTGGGCGGCGCTGCTTTCCTGCTCACTTCGAGAGCAAAATGGCAGATCGTTTTCTGGATAGCCTGCGCCCTGGTCCTTACCTACATGGTTATGGTGGTATCAATCGCGTTTGGCCCCGACCCATACTTTGTGCGGCGAGCTTCATGGCTTAGCGTCCTGACCGGACTAGCGGTTGCTTTCAAGTTAAACGTGGTCCAAAAATGGGGACACAAAATTGCCATCGCTGCCTTTGCCTTGATTCTTTTATATTGGGGAGGCCTGGCCTTTCTTCACTCGCTTGCACTTTCGGAAGCACGAACCAGGGCAAGGATCATTGCCGTACAAAACGGCGAGGCCGTTACTGACGTCGTTGCCATGCCAACTCTCGCCAATCCATTTCGGTGGCAATGCATCGTTGAGACTGAAAACGCCGCCTACCAGTTTGAACTGTCTTTGTTGAATCGTCAGGCGGTTCTGGGGAGTCCTGACCGCGAAGATCGGGCCGAGTCGCCAGGTTCTCAGGTCGTCGAGCGCGCTGCGCAAGATCGGAGAGCACAAATCTTTCTAGAGTTTGCACGCTTTCCGGTTGTGCGAGTTGTTGATGCCGAATGTCTGACCCAGACCCTCGTGCAATTCGCCGACTTACGCTACACTAAACCGGGTAGTCGGCGGGGCACTTTTGCTTTGGAGATACCGATCGAGTGCGCTCGCCGGGACCAGGACAAAGCGCAATAAATGGTAATAATGGCAATAAATGGCCGTAAATGAATGAAACGAACCAAACCTCGGCCTTGATATCGATCGCCGACGTGGCAGCAGAACGGGAAGGCTCTGGTAATAAGACATACATTGCCAGCGTTCGCGTCTCTCAGGGCGCTTATCTTGCGGCTTCAAGCGTTCTGACGTTTTCAGCTGCGTTGCTTTTGCGGTCGGAGATGGATTCGTTGGCGTTGGTTGCTGTCATTGTGGCCTGGGGCGTCTTACCGGCGCTCGCTCTAACTGACAAGGTCGCCTTCGATGGACACTTCCTGATCCGTCGGGGTCTTGTGCCGCTTACAACCCAACTAATCTCAGGGCGAAGGCAGCGACTCAGCATTTCTGATTTGGAACGCGTGGACACTAATGCTGTTCGCACACTCCGGCGCGGTGGCCGAGTAAGATATCGCTACCGCAGCCAGGTTACTGGTAAGGGCGCATCCTTCATCTTCGCCTCGAGTGGCAGAGGCTATCGCGAAATGGTGCGGCAGCTCTTCCCGCTCATCCACGACGACAAGATTGACCTTAGAACCAGGGAACTGCGGGACTATCTTTGCGATCCTAAAAGTCTGAATAGACAAGTCGAAGCTTTGCAACTTGCGTCAGCTGAGGTTCTCGACGAAGCCAGAATTGAATTTAAGGTGGGCGGAAAGAAAGAGCCTGGCGAGGTTCAATGTCCGACCACTCCTTCGACTTATGATATCGAGCGGGCCGTCTTGCTAAGACAACTCGGAAACAATTTGCGAATTGCAGGGCGCCTAAGGGAAGCTGGTGAGGCGTTCCGACGAGCACTAAATGTCCTTCCTGCCGACGGTTGGCTGATTTACGACTTTGCGCGCTTGCTTCGCTCGCAAGCGAGCGCTCTCGGTGACGTGCGACTTCTCTCCCGAGCTCGCGCGGCCCTGCGCCTTTCTTCCAGGCGGGCTAACAAGGATGCAAGTTTGCTTTCGCTGATCGGCGAGAGTTTCCTGGAATGCAGCGAGGCAGCCCGAGCCGAGCGATCCTTTCAACGGACAGTGGATCTAGAGCCACGGAACTTCAGGGCCCGGATTGGTCTGGCAGACATCGCTTTGCGAAACGGCAAGCTTGCACACGTGATCCACCAATATCGTGATGCTGCCGAGGCCACTTCGGAAAAGGCACTGGTCGTCTATGCCCGGCGCGAAGCAGACTACTACGTTCGTTTAAGTGACGATGACAATTATCTTTCGGCGGAATTAAGTCGGATTAATTGGTTGCAAACACTGACGGGCGTGAGACGCCTTGCTGCTCGTGTCACCAATGCCAGCGTGCTGATCGCCCTGGCGGGTCCCTTCATTGCTCCTGCGGTTGGTGAGATTGGTTGGGCTCTGGCTTCCTCATCGCTTCTGGCCTGGCTATCCAGTCTCCTGGCCACGAAGATTCTTTCAGAGCGACGCAAGCCGCGTCCGGTCGAATAGTTATCGCATCAGAAAAAGGGGTCGACGGCAACTCGGCTTTGCCGCCGGATGTGAGGGGTGGCTCAGAGCCCGTGTCAAACTGGCAGAATGATAAGTGCAAGAAGTCGCCCACCAATACAGAACCGCGAGCGGTAGCG
>JBPCIQ010000067.1:0-5962 GCA_051006135.1 Pyrinomonadaceae bacterium
ATGGACAACAAATCCTGCGCGGCATCGAGTTTCTGAAAGGGGCGGCGCGGGTAGTGGCGGAGCATCACGAGAAATGGGACGGGTCTGGCTATCCACGGGGATTGCGCGGCGAAGAGATCGACGTGTGTGCGCGAATCTTTGCAGTTGCCGATGCGTTTGACGCAATGACCAGCGACCGGGTTTATCGCCTCGGCAGGCCTTATCAAGACGCGGCGCAGGAATTAGACGACTGGGCAGGAAAACAGTTTGACGCTGAGGTTGTGGCGGCGTTCCATCGAGTGCCAAGAGAAGATTGGGACGAACTGCGCTTGCAATCCCTGGTCAAGGCAGCGAAAGGCGATTCGGCGTTGGAAGCCTGGATTCAAGGAGAAGCTAAACTCCAGGTAGTGACGGAAACCCATTCCCACCCCACCCCCTAGCGATCGATTTCCATTGATTGCTTGAAAACGGAGACACAATTTCACATGTTGCGTGCCCTTCAACAACAAGCGCGCGAGAAAGCTCTTCTCGTTGCTAACCACGAATTTCCGGAGGATGAGAGTGATCGTCGCATCCTAATCGTGGACGACGAGACTGCCATCCGCAACCTGTTTGCCAGCTACCTTGGTGAGAACTATCAATGCACGACCGCGGCATCGAGCGACGAAGCATTAATACATCTCGCCGCTAACTCGTATGCGCTGGTGATCTCTGACATGAATATGCCAGGACGCAATGGAATCGAACTGCTGCGTGAGGTTGTCGCGCGCTTTCCAGACACCGTCGTCATAATGGTTTCCGGAGTAGACCGCCCACAACGTGTTCGCGATGCTCTGCAATTGGGAGCTTTTGATTACCTCATCAAGCCTTGCGAGCTTGAAGTCTTATATCATTCGGTAGAACGCGCTCTCGTTCACCGAATTCTGTCGCGCACCGCAACGAGATACAAGGCCGACCTTGAGCGCCAGAACGCCGAGTTGGCGAGCCGCAAGACTGAGCTGGAACGTTTGCAGGCTCAGATTATTCATAGCGAAAAGATGGCAAGCCTGGGACAGTTAGCCGCGGGCGTAGCGCACGAGCTTAACAATCCCGCCGGCTTCATCTACGGGAACATGGATCTTCTAAAGGAATATGTCTCCGGATTGGAAAAACTCCTGACAGTCTATGACGAGGTTGGGGTCTCTGACTCTTCTACGCCTCGAGTGGAAGCAATAAAAGCAGAGATTCACTACCAGTCCCTGATGCCGGAATTAAGTTCAATTGTTGCGGATTGCAGGGAAGGAGTGGTACGGATCCGGGACGTCGTCCAGAATTTGCGCCTCTTCTCTCGGCTCGATGAAGCCGAGATAAAGTATGTTGATCTGCATGAAGGAATCGACTCGACGATTCGGATTCTGTCTCGCTACTACAGTTCCGAACATATTCGACTAATTCGCGAGTACGGCTCATTGCCGCCCGTGAACTGCTACGCGGTGCAGCTCAATCAAGTTTGGATGAACCTCCTGGCAAATGCCGCCCAGGCTGTGAACGGCGCCGGAGAAGTACGAATAACAACGCTGGCCGAAGGTGATTCAGTCTTAGTCAAAATCAGCGATACCGGATCCGGAATTCCGCCCGAACTGCTGAAAAAGATATTCGATCCTTTTTTCACGACTAAGCCGGTGGGTGAAGGGACCGGTCTCGGCTTGTCAATCTCTTACGGGATCATCGAGCGGCATAAAGGGGCGATCACCGTAGAAAGCAGAATAGGTGCGGGTACGACGTTCACGGTACGAATTCCTATTGAGGCGGTGCTTAGTGCGACGCAAGCTGCCTAAGCTCCAATCATTTCTGGAGGATTGCAAATGACTTACAAGCTTTTGATTGTGGATGATGAGCTGGCAAATATTCGTCTCCTCGAACGGCTGTTTCGGCACGACTATAACTGCTTGACCGCCTCCTCTGGCGACGAAGCTATCAAACTGATCGAGCAGCATGACGTCGCAATCGTCATCACAGATCAGCGGATGCCTCAGATAACGGGTATCGAACTGTTGAAGCAAACGGCGGAGCTGCGACCCCACATGGTTCGCATCCTGCTGACTGGCTACGCAGACGTCGAAGTGCTTGTCGAGGCGATCAACTCAGGACTTGTCTATATGTATGTGACAAAGCCCTGGAACAACGATGACTTAAAGCAAAGAGTTGGCCGCGCCGTCGAGCATTACGAAAACAGAAAGAAAGGACATTCTCTGGAGATCGCAAATCGGCGGCTGGTTGAGAGAATTGCCGAGATGAGGACGGGATTAGTGCGCGCATTGGCAAGTACAGTCGCAGGGACCGATGAGTACCTTTACCAGCACAGCTTGAGGGTTACCCGTTACGCTTCACTGATTGGCGAGAGAACGGACCTGGCGGAAGATGCTCGCACAGAGTTAAGTGCGGCAGCCTTACTGCACGAAGTGGGGGCTTGTGGTGTAAGAGAAGCCGGCGGAACGAAAACTTGCGCAAGTGCGGCAGAGGATCTTGCAGAAGGTTTAGGATATGGTGAACGGGGAGCGCACATTGTATCCCTGGTCCCGGAACTGGGAGATGTAGCTGAGATCGTGCGATTCCAGGAAGAGAAGTTTGATGGCAGTGGAAGCCCGCGGGGATTAATAGGCGATCAGATCCCCTTAAGTTCGAGAATCATTCGTCTGGCCCACGAATACGACATGATCACAAATCCTCGAAATCACGCAAAGGCTATCGGGCATACTCAAGCGATGGCCCGCTTGCACGAACGCGCTGGCGAAGAACTCGATCCGGTCGTGCTACAGACATTGGCGCAAATAGCGGTAAGTGATCTCACCGACCCGAATGATTCAGCGGCGCGAATCTCCGGCTTCCCCTTTCATGCGGCTATAGCTAAATGACATGTGCCGCCGGATCGCCGTGTGACAGTACCCGGTAACTTGTAGGTATTTTACATGCACTTTCCCTGTTGTGTTTTACACACAGACTTGAGATGCAGGAGGATCATGGAAGCTACTCAAGACATCCGAGTTTACTTTCGGAGAAACAGGCAGCGAAGCGCTTGGGCGTAGCGCGCATCACTTTACCCCGCGCCCGTGAAGCCGGACGCATTCGCTTTTTTCGCATCGGAACCCGCGTGCTCTATAGCCATCAGCAGCTAGCGGAGTTCTTACTATCCTGCGAACGCAACGGCCGCAAGGATCACGGTGGAGACGGAAGAGGACCAGGGCGTCACGTTGCGAGAAGGAAGGACAACCGAGTCAGCTCCTCGCGGAGATCAATTTCGAAGAACGAGAGAGCTAACCCTTCGGCTACTGAGAACACAGAAGCTGACCAAGCCTCGTTGCCGTTCTCGGCCACTCGCTAAAGCGCTCGAGTTCTCTGGCGTTATCTCTGTTACACACCACGCCTCGTAATCGTTATTGCTGAGCATATAAGACTGTTCCTGCTCGGGAGTTGACCTCTTGCAACAGGCGCAGGCTACTTGCCGATGCTACTTGCCTCCGCCGCTTTGATGTACCGCTCAACGTCCTCGTCAAGTAGTAGGCGACGGCGCTGAAGGTGCTTGGCGGCATGTGTCACCTGCTTCACATACTTTTCATGGGTCTGGTACCGTTCCTCGAGCGACAGTCGCGGGTCGCCGATCGCCAAACGCTCAGCCCTCGTTTGCCGGAAATCGATCTTCTGGCCAAAGGGGTCACACAGGTCGTCTCCGGCAAAGGCGGCACCGCGCAAACCCCAGCCGGTGTACGTCGCCAGCGGCACGGCGATCTCCGGGAGGCGGATACCTGCGATGTCGTTGCCATCGGGGTCGGTTCTGGGAACGAAGACCATCGCCCGGGTCAAGGGCGAGTTGCTGCTGAAGGATGGCGCTGCCGCGGCTGAGGCTGAGCAATGTTTCCGCCGTGCCATCGAAATCGCTCGTCACCAGCAGGCGAAAACACTTGAGCTACGCGCCGTAATGAGCCTCGCGCGTTTGCAGAGGAAGCAAAGCAAGCTCGAAGAAGCGCAGCAGATGCTCGCCGAAGTCTACGGTTGGTTCACCGAAGGCTTCGAGACGCCTGATCTGAAAGACGCCAAAGCGTTGCTTGAGGATTCGGAAACACGAGTCTGCTGACGCTGCAATCTCAAAACGTAATCCGGGTTTCTTCTGGCGAGCGGAAGAAACCCGGAATTTTGTTTGGGGATTTGTGTGCGAATGTGTGTGCGGAACGAGAAATATGGTGCCCCCGACGCGATTCCAACGCGCGACCTTCCGCTTAGGAGGCGGACGCTCTATGCAACTGAGCTACGGGAGCACAAACCAGAGGTAAATGGTAAATGGTGAATAGAGAATGGTAAAGCGAGCCTTGTACTTTTAGCCTTGTACTTTGAGCTTTGTCCTTTGTGCTTTGTCCTTTGAGATTGGCCAAGTACTAAGCTCTAAGTTCAAAGTTCCAATTACAAAGTTCAAAGATTCAAAGACCATTTCTTATATTTTCTTATGCCTGATACTTGATCAGCGATCGCACATCGTAACCTTCAAGTTTCTTGCGGCCCGGTAAAAACTCCAACTCAACGACAAACACCAGTCCAGTTACTTTTCCACCCAACCCTTCAACCAGGTCAATGACCGCTTTGGCCGTTCCGCCCGTTGCCAGCAAGTCGTCGGCAATGATTACTCGATGGCCATTGCCAATTGCGTCACGGTGAATCTCAAGCGTGTCCTGTCCATATTCCAGGTCGTAAGAGACAGAAGCGCACTCGGCGGGAAGCTTGCGCGGCTTGCGCACGGGCACAAAGCCGGCGCCGAGATGATAGGCCAGCGCCGGGGCGAAGATAAACCCGCGCGCCTCGACGCCAATCACAGCGTCCACCTTTGTACCTTCGAACTGCGCAGCCAGAGCATCTACTGTGTCCCGCAAGCCTTGCGGGTGCTTCAGCAAAGTAGTGATGTCGTAAAAATTGATACCCGCCTTGGGAAAGTCAGGCACTTCGCGGATAAGCTTCTTGAGATTGTCCATGATTGATTCGGTGGTCAGTTTGTTAGTTGTCAGTAGTCAGTTGTTAGTGGTCAGTTGTTAGTGGTCAGTGATCGGCGGCTTGCTGGTTCGCTAAGGTTCTGATGATTCGTAATACAGCAACTGACAACGGACTACTGACAACGAACAACGGACTACTGACAACTGACCACTGACACTATGTCTCAATTCTAAATGATGAGTAGGCCCCGCTAGGGTCCAAACTTATTTCTTCGACCTGCTCTACCGCGGCCCACTGCGGACCGGCAGCCAGATCATGCTTGAAAGATTCCACGCTATTAGCGGGGCCCTCCACCAGGGCCTCGACGCTTCCATCATCAAGGTTGCGCACATAACCAACCACTTGATGGCGCGCGGCGGCCCGCTGAGCGAAATAGCGATACCCAACTCCCTGCACAGCTCCCCGGATCAGGAATCGCCTTGCCACTTTCCCGCTCATCTGTGTCTACTTTCCACTGGGGCGAATTGTCGTGTTACCTGAATGCAGTCCCGGTTTTTTTTCTCAGATGTTCAGGGCCAGCATGAACAGGCTTGGACCAAACTGCCTCACTACTTACACTTCCAGAGCCGGCCTTCCTGCCCGCGTGTGAGTTCAAACGTGCCCAGTTCCTCGTTAGTGTTTACCAGCGTAACAGCCAACGTCATCTTTTTGCCGTCGGTCCATCCAGTATATTGTGCGGGATGACTGTCTGGCGCCTTCCCTAAACGGACTGGGCCGCCGCGCTCACGGATGTGACTGCCACTAAGCCTGAACCTACCTTCGCCATCGGTATTGAGCGGTCCCTCTATTGTTCCGTGCGCACAGTCATATTCGACGGCAGCCAACTTGCCCTCAACACTGATCCGTACATGAGTGCCTCCCCAGTGCCCATCGGGTATAATCCGCATTTGTCGATTGTTCGCAACCACAGGGAAAAGCAGAATAAGGAGCAAAGAGAAGGCACAAACGAATTTGGTACGTTGGGAGC
>JBPCIQ010000068.1:0-29141 GCA_051006135.1 Pyrinomonadaceae bacterium
CAGACCATCTCTATCACTTTTGGACCACATCGGGTTGGCCGCTACACAGCTGACGGCCAGCCAGCTATGGAAATGACGCCGCCGAGGAAAGCGACCAAACCCGTCGCTTCCCTCCGCGGCTTGGAAACGTCAGGCCAAAAAGCCGCCTGACTTTTCCACATTCCCACAGCTACTGCTGGGTAAATTGATGGAAATAACTAACCTAACACCGGACATTTCACTTGCTAAGAAAACCGGACATTTTAACTTGCTAAAGACATAGCGAAACAGCGCAATCATCCGGCCGCGAGTGGCTTGCCGCAGCGGTTGCAAAATCGTGCGGAATTCTCCTTCTGAATGGCCCCACAGCTTGGACAAGTGCGCCCGAGTTGTAGGTTGGCGCCACAAGCAGAGCAGAAGTCTGAGCCTGCGCTGTTGGCGGCTCCGCAGGTTCCACAACGGCCAGGCAAAGGTGGTACATAACCACCGGCTTTGCGCGCGATGTGGTCCTCGATCACCGTCCACGCGTCTTCGGTGATTTTGTATTGCCAGTAAGCGCCAAGTGCGGGAAGGGCCAGCAATAGTCCAGCAGAAAGTAGAAGCGCAAGGGCGGCAATCGCGGCTTTATCAAACCATTTTTGCATGCCAATCTCGACGCGCGTGCCGCCCGCTTCAGGCGTGATCTTGATCGTTAATGCGGCAGATAGTCCGGTAAGGTCCCGCAACGTGCCAGACTTGCGCACCTGCAGTACGCTTGTGGCAGATACTTGCATTGTCTGCACTTCATAGTCTTCATCGAAAAGATTGCGAAGCTCAGCAACTAGTTTCTGAACGTCCGCTTCGACGCCGGGATAATATCTGCTGTCCATTTGATTTTTCCTTTCAAATGCCTTTCTCTACTCTACGCCGAGAGCGAAAGCAATGTTCACCCCGGAAGCGATTTAACGTTGACGGCTCCGCGGGTTCCTCCGCCGCTTCTCTTGTGGGCTTTCCGACAGAGCTGGATTTCACCCCGCTTCTGTGCCCAGAACTCTGCTTCCGTTGCGGTTCACGTTGCGCTTTTGCAATCATGTGTCCAGAGGAGAAAAGTGAAATGAAAACCACACGCACAGCGCTCGCGCTCTTTCTTGTTTTGTTCTTTCTGATCGCGCGCGAAGATCCGCACATTGCGTTCTCTCAGACCTCATCGGAATCCACCGGCCTCGATGGATTCACTTCCGAGGGTGCGCTTGCTCAACGTCGTTTCGAGCAACAGTTTCGCGCCATTCCAGCGGCCAAGTCAGCGCGCGAGCATTTGCGACGATTGACTTCGGAGCCGCATGTTGCGGGAACCAAGGAAGACTATGCCACGGCGATTTATGTGCGCGACCAAATCCGTGGTTATGGTATCCCAGCAGAACTCAAAGAGTACGATGTCTTGCTTCCTTACCCGAAGGTTCCGAGCGTAGTAGAAGTAATCGCGCCTCGCAGAGAAAGATTAGCATTGAAAGAGGCAGTTCTTTCCGAAGACCCAAGCTCGTCTAACCCACGCATCATCCCTCTCTTCAATGGTTATAGTCCGAGCGGCGACGTCACCGCGCCGCTTGTTTATGTGAACTATGGTTTACCTCCCGATTATGAAGCGCTAAAAAAACTTGGCGTTAGTGTGAAAGGAAAGATCGTCCTGGCGCGTTATGGCAGTTCCTTTCGCGGAGTTAAGGCCAAGGTGGCGGAAGAAAACGGCGCGGTCGGACTAATCATTTACTCCGATCCAGCGGACGACGGCTATATGCAGGGCGACGTTTATCCGAAGGGTCCCTGGCGCCCCGCAAGTTCCGCCCAGCGAGGATCGGTGCAGTATTTGTTTCAGTACCCGGGCGATCCTTTAACACCTGGAAAGCCCTCCATTCCGGGTGTACCTAGATTAAAAATCGAGGAGGCAACTGACTTAACACGAATTCCCGTGCAACCGATCTCATACGGGGATGCGCGGCAATTGCTTGCGCCTTTGCGCGGACCATTGCGACCGCGCGGCTTTCAGGGTGGACTTCCTTTCGCCTATCACGTCGGCGGAACGGATGATGTGCGAGTGCATTTGAAAACAGAGATGGATTACCAAATTCGGAAGATCTGGAACGTAATTGCTCGCATCGAGGGCAACGAAGAGAAGGATCGCTGGGTGATTATGGGGAATCACCGCGACGCATGGACTTTTGGCGCCGTTGATCCAAATAGCGGCACGACGGCGATGCTAGAGGCCGCCCGTGGCTTTGGCCAGTTGGTAAAGAATGGCTGGAAGCCTCGACGCACGATCGTGTTATGCAGTTGGGACGGTGAAGAGTATGGCCTGATCGGATCGACAGAGTGGGCTGAGGAATACGCTAGCGAGTTGAGAGAAAAAGCGGTCGCCTATTTAAACATGGACGCGGCAGTCTCCGGAGCAAACTTTGGCGCCTCATCCGTTCCTTCTTTGTGGAAGTTGGTTCGCGGTGCAACCCGTGATGTTCGCGATCCAAAAACCGGCAAGAGTATCTACCAACAGTGGCAGGACCGCGCCCGCGAGGCGCGCCCTGACCCGGAGTTGACCGATGCCGAGAGCGGTACCGACACAGCGATAGCCGAAGCGCGGATCGGCTCGCTGGGCTCAGGTTCGGATTACACCCCTTTTCTGCAGCATCTTGGAATTGCTTCGCTCGACATGGGTTTTGGCGGCGACTACGGTGTCTATCATTCCGCGTTTGACTCTTTTTATTGGATGTCGCGCTTCGGCGATCCAACCTTCGAGTATCACGTGGCCGCTGCGCAATTGTGGGGAACAATCGCGATGCGTCTCGCTGACGCCGAAGGCTTACCATTTGACTACACAGACTATGGTATGCAGGTTCGCGAATTCTTTAGCGAGAGCGTCAAGACCGCAAAGCGCCGAAAGTTATCAGCCGCGTTTGATGAAACGGCCATGAGCGATGCTCTGGAAGAGTTAATAAAGGAGGCCGCTCGGGTAGAGAAAAGCCGACAAGCTACCGTGCTTGAGATCGAACGAACTCGCGTTGAAGCAAACGACCGACACCCGAGGGCCAGAGAAAGATTAAGTCGGATTAATGACGCACTGTTGGCGGCAGAGCGAGCCTTGATCGACGATCGAGGATTGCGCGGCAGACCATGGTATAGGCATCAAGTCTATGCGCCCGGCTTCTACACCGGTTATGCAGCGCAACCGCTTCCTGACTTTCGCCAGGCGCTGGAAGACCGCAACAGCATTAATGCGAAGGACGCTCTGGATAGGATCGTCGAAGCGATAAAGCGCGCCACGAATGCTTTGCGTCAGGCGCTTGAATGAAAATTGCTAACTGACATGTAGTCAGGCCCACTGCAGAAGTTATTCGGGTGTCCTGCTAGAAAGGCGGTGGTAAATGGAAAATGTGACCGGTCAATTCTTATCCCTGGATTTTCCTTCTTTGCCTTTGCCGGTCTTCTCAATTGGTGGCGGAAGCTTTTTGGCTGCCTCACCGATCGATTGAGTATTCTCTATCAATTGTTCGAAGCTCGCTATTTCGGCATCGCTGTTAGCTTGTTCGCGTAGCGGCTTTAACTGATCGAAGATTCGAGTTGCTTCCAATGCTAGTTTGCGCACCGCTTTTGGAATGAGCGGGTTCTTTTCGTCGCGCGAGCTAACGTCGTCGATGTTCGTAATGGCCTCGTCAAAAATCTTCGCGATGTCTCCTAGTAATTCCGCGCGGGAGCCGCTTGGCAACTCCCCCAACTTCCCAGAATCCTTCTTTAGTTGTTTTGCCGAGTCGGTCTTCACGCCCGTTATCACCTGCAGGCGACGATCCGCGGCCTTGATGAACACATCAATACGTTGATCCAACACCTGAGCATCTTTAACCAGTTCGATTTCTTCGGCAGTTAAATGATCTCGAGATTGAACCAGATCTGCTAAGCCTGAAAGGTGGGAGCTTGGAAGCGAGCTTGCCAGAACCAGGGCAGCCAGAGTTAACGATACTGCGCGGATCATTATCATTGTTTGTTTTCCGGCACCTGAGAACCGTCCTTAGAGGGCTGAAGAGATGTCTTTTCATCGATGGGTTTTTGCTGCCCCTCGCGAAAGACCGTATGACCGTAGAAGGAATTGAGTGCCTCCGTTCGGCCCTTGCGCGCGAAATCCTCCACCTCTTTGATCCAGACCGCATACTCCAGAGGTGTGCTCCGGCGCATAGCTGTCAGACGAGGCCCGTGCGCGCGCAATGCCAACTCGAGGTGCTTATAAAGGTCTCGCGTCTTATTACGGTCGCGGCTCATGGGGCGTAGAAAAGCCAACGCATAGTCAAGCAGCGCGTTGTAATTACCCAGCTCTTTTGCGGCACCGTCGTAGTCGTGCTGCGTGGTGTGTTCCTGGGCTTTGGCCAGATGCGCGTCCGCAAGTGCGATAGTTTCCCGCAGGCGCCCTCTTGGATCATTCTCGGCATCCAGTTTGGCTCGCTCGTCTCTTGAAATGATCTTGAGCGGAGGGGGAGCGGTAAGCGGCTGTACCGGGGGGTCCTGAGCGCGAGCAGCAGGGATATAAATTGCCAATGAAACAAATACGATCTTCAGAGCCAGAGAGAGACATCGCTGTAGTTCAGGGGATTTCATCTTTCCCGGGCCTTCGTAGTTGACGGTTGACACGATGATCACGGCTTGCGCTTGACGCCCTGTCCAATCTGAATCTGGCGGCGCAAAGAGGGAATACGCAATTTTACTTTATCTATTTCGAGCTGGTTGGTTGCTGTGTCGGCTTTCCCAAGAAAAGTCTCATAGGCTACCAGGGCCTCTTTGTATTCTCCAAGATAATCATGTGCTGTGGCAATGAAATAATATGCAATTGAGAGATTGGGCCTTGTTTTCAGTAGCCACTCATATTCCACCAATGCCTCTGGGTAGCGTTTGAGCTGATAGAGGGCAGTGGCCAGGTTGGCATGAGCGGTGTAGTGGTCAGGCACTGCGTTAACCACTTGCCGCAGGACGCGCACCGCATCTGCAAAACGCCGGGAGCGAATCAGTGCCGAAGCATATCCGGTTGCGTATTCAGGATTATCAGGCTGGATTTCCGAAGCCCGGCTATAGAAGTCGAGTGAACGAGCAGGGGAGTCAGCTCGATAGGAGGCTCCCAGACGGGCGAGGATCATCGCATTGCGAGGATTCCTTTCGAGCAGCTTCTCAAGTGCCAGGCGAGCTCTGCTAGGCTCGTCACTGTTCGCTGCCTCGATCTCTTCCGCTGTGCCGGCAACCCCGCCCGCGCTTCCCGGCGCCGGCTGCCCAACCTCGAATCCTGCTGATTCCCAAATGCGGCGGGCCTCCTCTGGCTTGCCGGCCCGTTCGTAAACGACCGCGAGACGAGAAAGAATCGATTTGTCGCCGACCTTGATCCGCTCAGCGGCGCGTAGAGTGTCGATTGCACAGCCGTACTCATTAGCAGCAAGGCAAAGTTCCGCACGCTCGAAAAGAGCAGCAGAATTAGCGGGTTCTACTTGCAGGACGTGGTCCAGGCTGGCCCTCGCTCCATCTTTATCTCCCGTTGCTCGCTCCGCCATCGCCCGCAGTATCCAAGCTGATGCTGGAGCGTCATTGTCGCTCGTCGCGTTCTGTGCGAGCTTGAGCGCCGCCTTCGCATCCCCGGCGCGAAGTCGGAGATCGGCGAGCATGCGAAGCGCGACGTTGTCGCGATTATCGAGTTTAAGCGCTTGCTCTAATAATGGGCTTGCGTCGCTGTCACGGTTGATGCGCACAAGCAGGGCCCCAAGAGCTGAGTAAGGCAGAGACCAGTTTTCTCTGAGTTCAATCGCTCTTCGAAATGAAGACTCAGCTTCACCCAGTCGTTTCTTAGCGACCAGCACCACCCCTCGTTGATACGCGGCTTCCGGGAACTCGGGCCGTACTTTAAGGGCCTCATCATACAGCTCTAAGGCGCGATCCAAATCATCACGCGCGTGAGCAGCCTGGGCGCGCTCAAACAGCTTCACCGGATCCGCGGCACCGTCACCAAAACTATCTTCGGTCTGGGCCAGACTCGCGGTTGTGAGGGTGCCTAACGCAAGAGTCGCCCAGAAAATCAGAGCGGCCACCTTTGACCAAACAGGAGAGCGAGTCATTGAACCGTTGTGCACTGAAATAAGAACCGAAAGAACGAAGGAAAATATTCTAGGGAGGTTTTGATCTTAACACGCTCGCGGTGGGTGCGTCCAAGCTAAGTTGTAGTAAACCCGCGACATGCAACTTCAGATGCTTGTTGCACGTGTATTGATGCATGGGATAACATGCGCTGTCTTAATCCCTTTCATCCAACCGTGGAAAAACCAGGTAGGGGGCATGGTGTCTGAAAGTTCTCCGATGGACCAGATTGTGAAAAACTCTCAACTTGACGAAACCACAACCGTGAACGAAGACCTGGCGGCGATTTGCAAATCCTCCTCCACAGCCACCAAAGAAGAATACTTGCGGCAAATCCTTCGCGACATGGGATCCGTTGTGGTGGCGTTTTCAGGTGGTGTCGATAGTACCTATGTCGCTTACGTTGCTAATGCCGAACTGGGCGAGCGCGCACTTTGTGTTATGGGTGAGTCTGCCAGCCTGCCGATGCATATGCGCGAAGAGACTGCTCGCGTCATCAAGCAATTTGGGTTTCGGGCAGAAACGATTCAGACAGATGAACTCGACCAGCCTGGGTATACCGCCAATGCTCCCAACCGTTGTTATTTTTGCAAAGATGAGTTGTACGGAAAGTTGGGACCGCTGGCCCTCGCCCGGAACATCAAGTTCGTAGTCGACGGTTCAACTACTGACGATCTGGGGGACTATCGTCCGGGACGAGCGGCAGCTCTCGAGCACGGGGTGCGAAGCCCTTTGATCGAGGTTGGCGTGAGCAAGAAAGAGGTTCGAGAATTAAGTCGGAAGGCCGGCCTGCCAACCTGGGACAAACCGGCCAGCCCCTGCCTGTCATCTCGCATTGCTTACGGCACTGCAGTAACGATTGAACGTCTTTCGACAGTGGATCGCGGCGAAGAGATTTTGCGGCAAATGGGCTTTCGAGAGTTTCGCGTGCGGCACCACGATAATTTAGTGCGACTCGAGATCGCTATTGAGGAGCTGGATCGCGCTCTTCGACGTGAATTGGTTGAGGAATTGGCGCGCCGCTTTCGCGAGCTTGGCTTCAAATACGTAACTTTGGATCTGCACGGTTACCGCAGCGGTGCGATGAACGAAGTCTTACGATAACTGCCGAGTTTTAAAAAATAATTGGAGATAGTCAATGTCCAGCATGCACAGCACAGTCTATGTAGACGATGATGTCCAGGTTAAAGAAGAGAATCCGTTCGAGTCGATGATGTCCAGGTTTGACCGCGCGGCGCAGCTACTCAATCTCGATCCGGATCTCTACGCGGTGATGCGTGTGCCTAACCGGGAACTCAAAGTCTACATCCCCACCCGCATGGATTCCGGCCGGATCCAGGTTTTTGAGGGATACCGGGTTCAGCATAATTTCGCGCGCGGTCCTGCAAAAGGGGGGATCCGCTATGCGCCGGACGTAAATCTGGATGAAGTGCGTGCCCTGGCTGCATGGATGACCTGGAAATGCGCCGTGGTGAATGTTCCATTCGGTGGGGCCAAGGGTGGCGTGATTTGCGATCCGCAGCAAATGTCCATGGGAGAGCTCGAACGGATGACTCGTCGTTATGCGTCGGAACTGCTCGACTTTATCGGACCGGAAAAGGATGTTCCAGCGCCGGATATGAATACGAACGAGCAGACGATGGCATGGATTATGGACACGTATTCGATGCACGCGAGGCATACGGTAACTGCCGTGGTAACTGGAAAACCTATCGATCTGGGAGGTTCCTCCGGACGACGGGAAGCCACGGGTCGTGGTCTGCTGTTTGTTGTCAATGAAGCTATTAAGAGATTCAAAATGTCTCCCGAACAAACCAGAGTTGTGGTCCAGGGCTCGGGCAACGTCGGAGGAATTGGCGCTCGACTGCTCCACGAGGCTGGCTATCGAGTTGTTGCAATATCTGATATTGAAAGCGGAATTTACAATCCAAACGGTATTGATATTCCGGCAGCTCTAAGCTATCTGCAGATGACAGGGTCGTTTGAGGGATATGAAGGTGTTGAGACTGTTTCAAACAGCGAATTGTTGGAATTGGAATGCGATGTACTTATACCAGCGGCTACTGAGAATCAGATCACCTCTCAAAATGCTGACCGCGTAAAGTGTAAAGTGCTGGCAGAGGGCGCCAATGGACCAACCACAGCTGCGGCCGACGAGGTTTTGCATGAAAAAGGGATCTTTGTGGTTCCAGATATTCTTGCCAATGCGGGTGGCGTCACGGTTTCATATTTTGAATGGGTTCAGGACAGAATGGGCTATTTTTGGCGGGAAGATGTAGTTAATCAAAGGCTTGAAGATACGATGGTCGCGAGTTTTAACGACTTATGTCGTTATGCCGACGCTCATTCCGTAGATACCCGGACCGCGGCTTACATGCTGGCAATTGACCGGGTCGCCTATGACACTCGGATGCGAGGCATCTATGCCTAATGGTCTACTGCGCAAGGCATTCAACCCACGCGTGACGGAAAAAACATAAAGAAATCGGGCACTTATTAGGGAAAAGGTCTTGATTTCCACCAAAAGGTAGAGTATGGTCGGGCGTGCTTTTAACATCCGGACCAGCTTGGAAAATGGCTTTTTGTCTCTGGTTTGAGTGCTGAATGTCACAACGATTTTTTTCGATGAGGAAGCGTTAGAGGTAAGAGTGCTCGTGTGTTCCATTAGTAAGCTGCTTCTCTCGCGCGTTAAGCTCCACCTGTAAGTATTAATGGCGGTGGTACTTGTCCTTGTTCTTTTGAATTTGTAGTGTGGGGTTCCGAATCCACAGGGAGAAAGCTGTCAACGACGCAAGCCTTGTCAGGAAGCGGTTACTCCGAACAAACTTCAATTACTCATTTGCAGGAGGGATGCGATGAGACTCGCTACTAGAGCGCTTACTGTAGCGCTCGCTACGTTGATGCTGTGTGCCACAGTGTTAGCACAAACTCCGAGACGGGAAACCGATCCGCGGAATCAATCTCCGTCTGTAGGCACAGGCGGCCCCGAAGGCGGGCCGACTGGGCTTTTTACCATCTATGATGGCTCAACCTTGCGCCGCGGCGAATTCACGTTCAGCATTGCGTACAGTAATTTTGATCGGGATCCGGGCAATGTCGATATCGTAGACATTCCCTTGAGCTTTAATGTCGGATTAAACGATCATATCGAGCTGTTCTTTAAGATGAATGGCTATCGGGGCATCAAGCTCAATAACCCGGTTAACCTTTCAAGTTTTTACCTGCCAAATGTCGGGGGTTGTGGTCCGGCAGCGTTCTGCAGTCTGCCGGCTATTATCCTGGCACCGTCCGGCCCTAACGTGGGAACTCTCGCGGGAAGAGCGCTCTTCCGCCCATTTAACAATCAACCTTTTGTTCAGTTTCCATTCGTCGGCGGATCGGCTGGCACATTTGCTCAAGGACCTGGTGGCTCCGGTTTCGGGTTTCCAGGCGCGTTTGGGTTTCCGGGCTTTGCCGCGAATCTAGGCCCACCGGTGGCAGGTGGTGGCGGTGGTAACTTTGGCGGCGCTGACTCATTTCCGGGGATCGGTTCCCCAGTAGGCAGCATACTGCCGGGTATTGTGCTGGCGACTACCACGGTTGCTGGGACCTCAATAAACAGGCCACTTACTGTGCCCATTACGTATTCGGTCGCGCCAAGCTACTTACCTGATGCGCCGTTTGCCAGCCGCCCATACGGTGAGTCGAGTTTTACGAATATGGTCTTCGGAGGGAAAATTCGATTCACTGGCCCAAACAATGCGCTGGGAGTCGGAATTATTCCGTTCTACCGCTACTGGCTTGATAAGGCAGACGATAGTAGCGGCTTCAATCAATTGCAGCGGGGCGCTGGTCCCGGTGGTGACATCGGGGATTTTGGGCTGGTAGGTTTTGTCGATGGCCGTCTAAGTAAGCACGCCAATCTGTCTGCCAATGTGGGGTACATTCTCAACAGCAACCCCAAAGGGCTAGGCGATTTTATATTACTCGATCGGCCCGATGAGCTCATTGCTGGTCTTGGATTTGACTTCCCGGTTAATAAGCACTTTCAACCCGTTGCTGAGGTTCGCTCGACACAGTATGTCGGAGGGCGAACGCCAAATGCCTTACAGAACGATCCAGTTGAAGCGCTCGTCGGCGCGAAGATATACCCGCGCCGTTGGTTTGGTTTTGGCTTAGCCTATCGCAGGCACCTGAATCAGCAAGACCGAGATCACTTCAACGACGCAACAGGAAGCGTCACGGTTAACCGGGTCACCGGCGTAGTAATACCCGGAACTGGGGCTGTTACTGTACCATCGTTGACCATATCGGCGGCCACCGTTGGTGCGCCGACCGGCTTTAGATTCTCCGACGACCCGAATGGGTTCATCGGTCAATTCTGGATCGGCCATCGGAACGCCAGAGGCCTTCCACCGCCGCCTAACCAGCCGCCATCAGTCTCGCTGTCGGCGTCCACGTCTTCCATTAATTTGCCTTGTCCGGAAGGACAAAGCTCGACGTCATGCACGCCCAGTGCCAGCAGTGAAGTGCAGTTGACTGCTGCCGCCACTGATCCCGATAACGACACGTTGCTCTATACCTGGTCGGTTACGGGTGGCAAGCTCTCGGGCGAAGGCAGAGCCGTTAACTGGGATCTCTCAGGAGTCAATACAGGCACCTACACAGCCACAGTTGAAGTCAATGACGGCAACCAACACACAGCCAATGCCTCTACCACAGTAACTGTGGCGTTATGCACTGATTGCGTTGCTCCATGTCCGAATATCTCAGTGAGTTGCCCGGCTGACGTTGAGCAGGGTGCACCAATCACGTTCAACGCTTCGGCGACCGGTGGTGCCTCCAACTTGATGCCGACCTACAACTGGTCAGTCTCGGCTGGCACGATCACGAGCGGTCAGGGAACCTCCTCTATCTCAGTCGATACAGCCGGAATAGGTGGGCAGACTGTGACAGCGACAGTAGACGTCGGGGGTGCTGATCCTGCTTGCTCGAGAACTGCTTCGTGCTCAACGGGAGTGAAAGTTGTAGCAAGGCCGACGTCGAACATGTTTGAAGAGTACGGGGACATCAGATTCAATGATGAAAAGGCCCGACTCGACAACTATGCGATACAGTTGCAGAACGCGACGGGCTCGCAGGGCTACATTATTGCTTATGGCACCTGCGAAGGTCAGGGACAAACTCGAGCCGATCGCGCGAAGGACTACCTGGTTAACACGCGCGGTATCGAGGCAAGTCGTATCACGACAATCGACGGTGGTTGTCGGTCTGACCTGGCGGTTCAGTTGTGGATTGTGCCTACCGGCGCAGATTCGCCAGCAGCTAGCCCTGATAACGCCATTTCACCCTGTCCGGAGTGCAGACGGGCTCCGCGTCGTCGCGTCAGGCGACGGTGATGGTGGGTGAAAGCCGCGTCACTGAATAAGGGCGCGAATCTTCCGAAGCGGGCGATGCTCCTCAAGGGTCATCGCCCGCTTCGCTTTTATTTAGGCAATTTAGAAGGGCCAAATACCGTTACAACTGACTGCTGGCGAGCCCGCATCTTACGGGGCATAAGATATTGGACACAAGCGTGCACAATTAGTTTAAACTCCTAGCTGAGCCATCGCTTGCTCGCCAGAATCTGATTTTTGCTGTCAGTTATTTAAAAGATATGAACATAATTCTTCTTTTTGTCTTGTTAGCGTACACGTTTCAGCCTTTCGGTCTGCGGTCTGCCGCTGCCGCTCCCGACACTGACCCAACAGATCCAGCCCAATATTCCAGTGACTGGCGGGCCACGGGCCCTCCAGGTGGTGATGTTCGCGACCTGGTCGTGGATCCCAATAATGCTGATCGCTTGTACTTTGGCACCCTGGATGGGCAGATCTACACATCGTCCGATGGTGGTAAGCAGTGGGGACTGCTGTTCAACTTCAATAGACCCAAAATGTTCGTGGACCACATTCTTATCGATCCACGTGATTCCAGCATTCTCTACGTAGCTGCCCATCGCCACAAAGAGGCTGGCGGGTTCTTCAAGTCGACAGATGGCGGACATAGGTGGCGCGAGAGCGCTGAACTTACTAAAGAGGCGCTACATTCACTGACACAGTCCAAATCCAATCCCGACGTTTTAATAGCGGGGACCTTTAATGGGATCTTCCGGTCGAACGACGCCGGAGAGACTTGGCTACAATTGCCTACTAACAAGACGCCCGGACTGGAACACGTTGAATCGCTGGCGATGGATCCCAAGTCGACTGATGTTATCTACGCCGGTACTTGGTATCTCCCTTACAAAACCACTGATGGCGGCCAGACGTGGAAGTCAATTAAGAATGGCATCATTGACGACTCGGATATATTCGCGATCGATATAGATCCTCGAGATTCGAATCATCTTATTGCCTCCGCATGCAGCGGAATCTATGAGACAAAAGACGCGGGTGAAAGTTGGCGTAAGGTTCAAGGCATACCTTCTCAGTCGCGAAGGACGCGTGCCATTCTGCAACACCCTTCAATTCCAGGGCTCGTGTTCGCGGGAACCACAGAAGGGTTCTGGCGCTCGGAGCGAGGTGGAGACGCGAACTCTTGGATGGTAACTACCTCGCGGCAACTCGAGATTAACTCAATCACAGTTCACCCTTCTCGTCCTGAAGAGATCTACATTGGGACAAACAACTATGGCGTAATGGTTTCTTCCGATGGCGGCAAAACCTTTGTACCCAGCAACGGAGGGTATAGTGGGCGATTCACCAACGCCATCGTTGCCGATCGAGAAATGCCGAAACGTATTTACGCGTCGACCATTAATACAGCGACTGGAGGTGGCTTTCTTTTCATCAGCAACGACAATGGCGAGACATGGCAGCCATCGATGAGAAATATGTCCCCGCGCCTGATAACGTATTCCATTATCCAGGATGTACGAGATCCAGAAATCATCTATCTTGGAACGAACTTAGGTGTCTATCGATCTTTCGATCGCGGTGCGTCCTGGGCTCCGCTATGGGTAGCTAAATCAGTTGCTCCTGACCCGAAGAAAAAGTCTTCGCGACCGAGCGCCAAGAGCCAGGCACGAGCCGCTGCGGCCCGCGTCCGATCGCAAGGAACTGCCACAGCCGCTCAGTCGACCGAGATGATCCGTCTCGTCCAGGAGGCCTTGAACCTCGCCGGTTATCGCGTTGGCGTTCCGGACGGCAAAGCCGGGAGGATAACTCTGGGGGCACTGAAACGGTTTCAGTCAGACAGAAGTCTTCCGGTGACTGGAAAATTTGATGAGATCACATTCTCCGCTTTGGGACTCTCAAGAACCGCGGTTCTGACCGGGACGGAACAGCCAACTGAGACGCCGCTGATTCTGACGGATGCAATTAATGCTTTGGTTCATACCATTGATCCCGACTCGGGAATTCCAGGCATGCTCGTGGCAACAAATGCCGGACTGTATCGCACCTTCGATGCTGCGAAAGGGTGGCAAAAACTGCCTTACAATGGAGCATTTGATCCTCGCACAACCTGCATTTCAACCAGCTTACAAACTCCGCTAGTCATCTGGGCGGGCACCGCGGCTTCCGGCGTCCTGGTCACACGGGATGGTGGCAAGAACTGGAGTAAAGTCGCTGACATTCCGACTGATGTGCCGGTGAATACAATTGCTCAAGATCCGCAACGACCTGGCTATCTCTACATCGGCACGAAGCAGGCATTCTACTCCTCGCAAGATGCTGGTGCTACCTGGAGTCGGCGTGGGGGTAATCTACCATTCGGCGACTTTACGAGCATTCTTATTAATCCGCGAAACGTAGACGAGATCTTCGTTGGCAATGCTTATCAAAACGGGCAGACTGGCGGAGGAGTGTACCGAAGCCTCAATGCCGGTAAAACCTGGGCGCGAATTGATCCTAAAGAGGATCGATTACCAAGCCAGAGGATCTGGTCACTGGCTTTTGATGCACATGATCAAAACACACTTTTTGTGGGGTCGCATTCCGCTGGGATCTACGTGGTGCCGCGTGCGACGGATAGTGTTGCAGTCGAAAATAGATGATCTGACTGTTAACAAGGTTACCAGAGAGAGCGTTGTCGGCCCGGCAGTTCTCCTTTTCGTTCAATGGTTCGCCGTGTCATGTTAGCTCCTTGACACCCGCTCACGCTGGCGTGTACATTTCTGACCTACCCGGTAAGCGGCCGGTGATGGTCGGACCAAGCGGGTGACTACGGGCACGGCGGAAATCGAAACAAATAAAACCTCCTTTTCCAAATCTAAACGGCTCGCATTCCTCCCAGTTTAGACTCGACACATCGCCAAGGATAGTCAGCCAACAGGCCGCTCGAGCACTGTCCGCTGATGATCCGCCTTGCGGATGCTTGGCGCGTGAAGTGAAGCGCGATACGATCTCTGACGCGCTGAAATTAACCGGGAGCTACAGGAGCCTGCATGCTTAGTGAAGAACCAAAGCTGAATAATACCGGGGCCAGTAATGATGAAACATCCCCGGACGAGCAAGACCATCGTCAGCAGCAAACACAACCAGCCTCGCACAACGAAACTCAACCCATGCTGAATTCGACGGAGGACGAAGAAGAGTCGCGTCCGGCCGGCGATGTCGATTTTGGGCAACTACTCGACCAGTTTGAGCAGGAGCAGGCGACGCTCCAGGAGGGCGAAGTTGTACGCGGGACGGTGGTTGGGATCAGTGAACGCGGTGTCGTGATCGACTTCGGGTATAAGTCGGAAGGAATCGTAAATCCCGCCGAGTTTACTGAGGATGGTGTGATAACCGTAAAGCCGGGTGACGAAGTTGAAGTGCTCGTGAAAAGCATGGAAACCGCTGATGGCTTGCCGATTCTGTCACGAGCGGACGCCGTGCGAATGAAAGCTTGGGATGATTTGGAGAAGGCGTATCAGGAAGGAACAACTGTCAAGGGTCGGGTGATCGAGCGCATCAAGGGTGGACTTCGGGTCGACATTGATGGCATCGCGGCTTTTCTGCCTGGTTCTCAGGTGGATGTGCGCCCGGTTCGTAACCTGGACAGTCTTCGCAATCAAGAGATCGATGCGAAGGTTATCAAGCTGAACCGAAAGCGATCCAATGTGGTGCTATCCCGCAAAGCAGTGATCGAGAATGAGAATGCGGGAAGGAAAGATCAGACACTACAACATATCGAAGAGGATATTATCGTCGAAGGGCAGATCAAGAACTTGACTGACTACGGCGCGTTCGTTGACCTCGGTGGTGTTGACGGCTTACTGCACGTAACGGACATGTCGTGGGGCCGCCTGCAAAACCCAAATGAGCTTTTTAAAGTTGGTGATAATATTCAAGTCAAGGTACTCAAATTCGATCGCGAACGCGAAAGGGTTTCCCTTGGCTACAAGCAATTGCAGCCAGATCCATGGTCGAGCGTTGAAGAACGCTTTGTAATTGGCACCAGAGTTAGCGGGCGCATCGCCAGCGTTGCCGATTACGGAGCATTTGTCGAACTCGAGAACGGAGTTGAGGGCCTGGTACACGTTTCGGAAATGAGCTGGTCGAAACGCGTAAAGCACCCGAGCAAGATCGTTAATCCGGGGGACACGGTTGAAGTTGAGGTGCTCGGCGTGGATCCAAAGGCGCGTCGGATCAGCCTGGGAATGAAGCAGATTCAGGCGAACCCCTGGCAAACCTTACATGAGCGCTACCAGGTAGGCACTCGGGTTCACGGTCGCCTCAGGAACCTAACCGATTTTGGGGCTTTCGTTGAAATTGAAGACGGCGTAGACGGTCTGGTGCATGTTTCCGATATTTCGTGGTCCAAGCGCATCAAACATCCCAGTGAAGTCTTAAAGAAGGGTCAGGAGATTGACGCGATCATTACTAGTATCGACACTGAAAACCGCAGGTTGTCGCTTTCCATTAAGGACCTTGAACCCAACGCCTGGGACCGATTCGTAAACGAACACAACCCCGGCGATGTGGTGCGCGGCAAAATCGCACGCTTCGCAAACTTTGGCGCCTTTGTGGAGTTGGACGACAATTTGGAAGGCCTTTGTCATATTTCAGAGCTTTCTGAAGAGCGAGTGGCGAAGCCTGAAGATGTTGTCCAGCTAGGGCAGGAAATGGACTTCAAGATTCTCAGAATAGATTCGGAGAGCAAGAAGATCGGACTATCAGCGCGAGTTGTCGGCAGGGAAGACGAGCCTGTTGTGGACACGAAAGTGTATTCGTCCAACGCGGGCAGCGGCATGGCATCGCTGGGAGAACTTGCTGATTTCGGCATTGGCCGGCCCGAGTCTGACGAAGAGCAGAGATAGAACAGGCGAATGACCGCCAGCCCCGCGCACGATCTAAGATACCAACTGGTCTGGGCGGGGTTTTTACCGCCTTTCTCCAACTCACACAGACCTAAGCTGCTGAGACTTCGGGGTCTTGCTCAGGGTGATTGTTTTCTGATAGGGTACGATTTAGCACGCCTCGCCATATTTAGATCGTAATTGAACTTTTGCTATCGAACTATGCTCTGAGCATAAACGATGTTTACCCACTTTCGAGGTGATGCATGACAAAAGCGGAACTCGTCGAAGACGTCGCCCGCGCGGCGGAATTAACGAAAAAGGATGCGGAACGTTTGGTCGAAATTGTCTTTGAGAGCATCATTGAAACATTGAATCAGGGCGAGAAGATTGAACTTCGAGGGTTCGGCAGCTTCCGCGTGCGTGAACGCGGCGCTCGGCGCGGTAGAAACCCCAAAACCGGAGACCCGGTCAGCATCCCCGCGAAGCGTGTGCCTTATTTCAAGCCTGGCAAGGAACTGAAAGAGCTCATTAACGACACCAGCTCTCATGCCCATGCTTCCCCAGAAACCTCAACGCCTACCATCCCCGATGACTCCCGCCAGCCGCCGGTTTTGTAAACGTCTAGCCGAGGTAAGCTAAAGTTGGAAAGGTTGTGGAGTCCCTGGCGTTCTGAGTACATCGCTTCCGGCTATGCAAACTCAGAAGGTTGCGTTTTTTGTTTAATCAAAGAGGCGCCTGACAGAGACGAAACAAATTTTGTCCTATACCGAGGCTCTCTTAGTTTCATCGTCCTCAATATCTACCCCTACACAACGGGGCATTTGTTAATCGTTCCGCTCGATCATGTCGGTGAGTTGGAAGCGGCGCCAAAAGAGACTACCGACGAAATGATGGATCTGACAAAACGCTCGCAAGGTGTACTTCGAGACGTTTACCGGCCGTCGGGTTTTAATATTGGCATGAACTTGGGCCGCGTGGCGGGTGCCGGGATTGCGGATCACATACACATTCATGTTTTGCCGCGCTGGACGGGCGACACCAACTTCATGTCAACCGTAGGCCAAACACGCGTCATCTCCGAAGAGTTGACCACAACCTATCGCAAGCTGCGGGACAAGTTCTCAGCAACGTTATCTGACTAGCGTTTTACCGCCTTGCGGACCACAGCCTCGTCTTCAACTTCACCAGCCTCATTAATAGGCACTTCGGAAAGCTTACTGTAGCCAATTCCTCGTTCCTCGCTGTCCAGATTAGCGGCTGGAAGTGGCAATGGACCAGCGAGCGGCGGATTGAAACCGGGATAATCGATACGGGCGTGGTAAATAGCCGTAAGTGCGCTGATCATTACTTCTTTGATTGTTGTCAGTTCACGGAGCGTTAAATCGCATTCGTCGAGTTGTCCGTCGGTGACGATTGCGTCGACGATTTTAACGACAATGGCGCGAATATTCTCCGGATCAGGCCTAGCCAGAGATCGAGCAGCCGCTTCGCAGGAGTCAGCCAGCATCATGATTGCGGCCTCTTTAAACTCAGGCTTAGGGCCAGGATAACGGAAGTCTTTCTCATCGACCCGCTCGCCGGCTTTCGCCATCGCCGTTGCTTTGCGGAGAAAGAAATGCAGCGTGCGAGTGCCGTGATGTTGTGGAATAAAATCGGCAATCTGCTCTGGCAGGCCGATTTCTTTCGCAAGCCTCATCCCGTAGGTGACATGGCTGGTAATAATCTTGGCACTCTGCGCGGGACGCAAGTGATCGTGAGGATTCTCGCCTTGTTGGTTCTCGATGAAATAATCCGGGGCCGCAAGTTTACCGATGTCGTGATAGAGCGCGCCGATGCGCGCCAGGAGGGGATTGGCTCCCACCGCCCGACAAGCATCTTCCGCCAGCTGCCCTACTGCGTGGGAATGCTGGTTTGTCCCTGGCGCCCGCAATGCCAGCTGCCCCAGGACCGGTAGGTCAGCATTGGAAAGCTCCAGCAACTTAACATCCGTCAAAATACCGAAGAGCGATTCGTTTATGGGCAAGCCGCCTGCAGTAAAGATTGCAGTAAGCAGACCGCCCGCAAAACCGCAGCCTATCGCAAGCAGCACGGTATTTACACTAAAAGGCTGCTCGGTATATGCAATCAATGCAAGCGCCATGAAGACGTTGACACATCCGGTAAAAAGGCCCGCAAGAGTCACTGACTGACGCTCTCTGTATCTCCCAATTCCGTAAACAGCCGCAGAACACGAGATCATGGCGAATATTGCGATTTGGATGCCGCCGGGCGACAGCATTCCAGCAAACAGCGCTGTCACAATGCCAGTGAGAAACGCGAGTTGAGTGTCAACAAGCATAGCCACAAGTAAGGCAGCCGCAGCGAAAGGAATTGCAAAGTTCCACAGTGTCGGATCGTTGAAAGGAGCGCTTTTCATTTGCAGGGCAACGCTGTCGCCGAAGGTAAACCCGACCCGCATTAACGCCGTTTGCACGACAATCGCTGAACCCACCAGAGCAAAGGCCCTTTGTTTCGACAAGATTAGTGCTGCCGCAGTACTTCTGTGTTCAGCAAATTTCCACGCAGTCCAGTAAACCGCCATCACAACGAGGAGTAGTCCAACGAGGTAATGCCATGGCCTGCCGCTGTGACCTGTACTCTTGATCGCGAATAACTGCTCGAGCATTCCCGCGGTGACTGTGTCTCCCTCTCGCGCTATCACCTGGTTTTTCTTGAGAGAGGTCAGAATCTCAGGAATCTTGTTTGCCGCCATCTCTCTAGCGGTCGCTGTGGCGGTCTGGTCCAATACAACGTTTGGCCGGATCAGCGGAACCATGGCCGCGACGAGCGCTGATCTTTCCTCCTGAGACCATTCCCGCAAACCCAGCACCCGCAGTTCCAGATTGCGTTGCGCGACGTTAAGGGGGGTCATCCGAGTGCGCGCCGCCGGCACGATCATCTGAGCGGCCGGATTGCGCACGTCGACCAGCACAATCTCTTGCTTTAGGTGATCCGCGTCGGCGTCGTCGTAGATATACTCGTCGCCGATTTCCTGCATCAGTGCCGTTAAACGATCAAGTTCGTTCTCATCAAACCTGTGAGCAATGATGGCCCGTGCTACGCCCGCACCTCCTTCACCACTCCATGCAAGCGCCTTCGGATTGGAAACCTTTGACGTGGTGCGTTGTTTTAGATCTTCCCATGCCGCGCGGAAGCTTTGTGCGGAGTTGGCGCCGCGGGTTGAGTCGAAATTGAAAATCGGCCGGGTCGCCTCTCTTGCAGCCGCACGCCGCCTTTCGGTTTGAGAAATGTCGATGGTGGTAATGTCCGCTGGTGCTACAACGGTTCTCCTGACGACCTCACCTTCTTTATAATCTTCCGTAACACCCGATGAATAGCCGCTAAAGAGCAAAAGCGTAGTAACTACTACCAAAAATCCAAAGCCAACGAAGAACTGAGTTCGGGGCTCGAATGATTCAAAGGGGCGCACAAGGTACATCGCAAATGCATCGCGTGCCCGGCTCAGCGGAGTTGTGAAACGTGGACGACGGCCCATATCAATTATGCAGTAAGGGAAAGGCGGTCAGCGTGATCTTCCTCACGAGCGAGCCGACCTGTCAGATTGCGCGCTAGTATGACACCAGCTTTTTCCAGCAATGGTTCAAGTGTACGAGCCTCTAACGCCGAGATGGCCACGGCCTCGCGGGGTCCTGCGGAAGTAGCTTGCCTCATTATCGCTTGTGTTGTGAGTGTGTCCATGCGATCCACCTTGTTTAGCGCCAAAATAGTCGGAATCTCAGACAGGTGAAGCTCTCTGAGAATTCTTTCGACCGATTCAATCTGCTGAGCGAAGCGCGGATTTGAACCATCAACCAGATGAATGATCAGTTTACTATCGCTGATCTCTTCAAGGGTCGCGCGAAACGCGGTCAACAAGTCAGGTGGCAAATCACGAATGAAGCCTACCGTGTCGCTAATAATTACCTCCTGTTCGCGCGGCAAACGAAGCCGACGCGATGTTGGGTCAAGCGTTGCAAACATGCGCTGTTCAGCACGTACATTGCTCTCGGTGAGCGTGTTCAGCAGCGTTGATTTACCTGCGTTGGTATAACCAACTATAGAGACAAGCGGCAGTCCATTCCTGGTTCGTTCCTTACGGCGCTCCTGACGACGCTGTCGCTGCGTCAGGATTTCCTTCTCTAAACGATTAATGCGGTCGCGAACGCGGCGCCGATCAGTCTCAAGCTTCGTTTCACCCGGTCCCCTTCCGCCAATGCCTCCGGCAAGGCGTGAGAATGCCGAGTCCTGACCCGCTATCAGCCGCGGCAGGAGGTACTTTAGCTGGGCCAGTTCGACTTGAATCTTGCCCTCTCGCGACTGGGCCCGTTGAGCAAAAATGTCGAGGATCAACTGGGAACGGTCGATGACTTTTAAGTCCGTTGCTTCAGAAAGGGATCTCACTTGCGCAGGAGCTAACTCGCGATCAAAAACAAGCATGTCGGCGCCCAATTGCAGCGCCCGGATAAGCAATTCGTCCAGTTTGCCGCGTCCCAGAACGGTACGAGGATCGATTGCACGACGACGCTGAATCATCTTGTCCTGCACTACAACCCCCGCGGAAGTCGCCAGTTCTGAAAGCTCAGCCATAGACTCTTCTGCATCTAAAAGCGGACCGGTTGCAACGCTCACAAGAATTGTTTGATCCCTAACCTCGGCACGCCTGGCGATTTGGCGATTGCGCGCCATCTCTTCCTCGAGCGAATTGATCATTGCGAGAAAGTCGACATCTATCTGCGAGGGTATTTGAGGCTCAAGAAAGGCGTACGGTGCTGCTGCGGTGACTTGTTGCAGTTCGCCCCCACGCAGAGGAAGGAGGTGGGCGCTGCGGACGAGACCCGGAAGACCAGTATCTGCGTCAACATCAATCGCGACTATTAAATCCAACCGCAGCAGGGCCAGGTCGGTTAGATCGTCCTGCGTGAGCTCTTCGCCGCGAAGATGTGTGTGCACAAAACGCAGCCCTCGAAAGCGGCCTTCGGCAACACGGATTCGCTTGAAGTCCGGCAAAGTGATGCTCCTGTTGTTACCCACGGTCACATACTCAATGTGACCCTTGCGGTCTATTAGTGTGCCTATCTGCCTGCGGGTTTCGTGAGAAAGCTCGCTGAGCTGTCTCGCGAATTCTGGGGTTAGAATCTGATGAGGCGGGATACGACGGGTATAGAGTTTCTCTATCCGGCGCAGTTGATTCGGCTTCAGTCCCAGAGTGTTTCCTAGTACGCTACTGATCTTTCTCTCCTCATTGTCAGAGTGGGTTTTTCAAGTTAAGTCCTGAAGAAACCCGTGACCTAATTGTCGCTCGCTGGGCAGTGACTGCGACAGGGATTGCAAAGGACCTCGGCGCCCCACGGTTACCCGAGCTGAATGTCGTGCCTTGAAGGCATGAACTCGAAATGGTCACCAAGCTGCAGTTACAGTGGGATTGGTGCGAGCGGTAGGTTTCGGACGCCGGGAAAACTTCGTTAATGTTGCTCCGCGATATCGCTTCGCTTGTTCGCTTGAGCATTACGGTTAATAGCAAGCTACCTCCCTGCAAGAACCCGCTAAAACCAGAAATTCCCTGAGCCTGCATGGAGTCGCTTTACGAAGCCGATTATAACATAGCGCCCGACGATACAAGCATCGTAACCTTTCCGCGAGAAGCCCGATAGACATCATTATCCACGGTTCGACAGGAGGGGTACGTCGTCGTATCATGTGAGGCTTTTTGGTTAGACCAAACCGCCTACCAGCGGCTGGTTGAACTTGACGATTCCAATGAAAATGGGTGTTTTGCCTGTCAATGAGTAGCAAGGGACAGATTCTTAGAGTTGATCCAGCGGCGGGAATTGCCGGAGGCGAAGTGTTGATTGACTGCGCCGGTTTTGACACCAGTGAGCCAGCCAGGTGCGCGATCTGGTTCCATGACGAGAAGGCTCCTTTCGTTGCCCTGGGTTCGAAACGCGTACTGGCAATCGTACCCGAACTCAAAGAGAGCGGAAATATTAAGGTGGCGCTCGAAAGCTCGGCGGGGCGTAGTGCCGACTCGGGCTTGATCGTAGGTAGGAAACTTGCCGAAGACCTTCACCCGGTGGCGAGCCCCGCTTTTGATCCGGATGATGGCGCTCTTTTTGTGACTCGCTCTGGTCCACGGGGCGAGCAATTGCCTGTGTCCCTGTTTCGGATTTCCAGCAACGGTGAGATCAGTGAATACTCAGGCGATATCACAAACCCGACTGGAATTGCTTTTGACCGAGACGGGCAGATGTTCGTTTCGAGCCGTTTGGATGGCACTGTCTACCGCATTACTCCCTTCAAAGAGGCGTTACCTTTCGCGAAGAACCTTGGCATTGCCACCGGCATGGCTTTTGATCGGGCAGGCACAATGTATGTAGGTGATCGTACGGGAACGATCTACAAAGTAAATGGTATTGGGGAAGAGCAGGCGTGGGTTCAGCTTGAGCCTTCGGTTTCCGCGTATCATCTGGCTTTTGGCCCGGACGATGCGCTCTACGTAACAGGTCCTACTGTAACCAGCTTCGATTCCATTGTGCG
This sequence comes from Pyrinomonadaceae bacterium, assembly GCA_051006135.1. GTDB lineage: Bacteria > Acidobacteriota > Blastocatellia > Pyrinomonadales > Pyrinomonadaceae > PSRF01. Next base: position 22,922 of record JBPCIQ010000068.1, read on the forward strand.
GGTAGATCAGAACGGCGAGGTTGGCATCTTCTACAAAGGTCTGGGGCGGCCGCAGGGTCTTGCTTTTGATGCCGATGGCAATCTTTATGTCGCAGCTTCACTGCGCGGACGGCGTGGAATTGTGCGCATCTCGAGAGATGGCACGCAGGCCGACCTGTTTGTCGCCGGCATGAATCTGGTCGGATTAGCATTCAGCTCGCTGGGCGAGCTCATTGTTGCGTCAAACGACTCAGTTTATAGCGTGCCCCTCGGCATCAACGGCACCCTCTTGAGATAGTTTGTCCACTCGGTTATAACGCACTTTCTAAGCGATAAATGTTGAAAATGCCCATTTTTGACACCTCCCTAGGGCCATGTTAGTGTGAGCGACTACGATTTACACTCCAGCTTTTGAGTAATAGCTAACTGATGGGCAACATCGACAGCAACGCCGTTGGCGAATTCATCCTGTACATGGTCGCGCTGGTTTTTTCTTTGTCCGCTCATGAGTCTGCTCACGCCTGGATGTCAAACAGGTTCGGTGATGACCTCGCTCGCCTGCAGGGTCGTATTAGTCTTAATCCGGTGACGCATGTCGATCCTATTGGGACCTTACTCTTCCCAGCGATCGCATTTTTTACCAACGCTCCGTTAATCGGTTGGGCGCGCCCCACTCCTGTAAACCCTCTAAGGTGGCGCAACAAACGGGTCGCCAACTTTTGGGTATCGGCCGCGGGTGTAATCGTCAACGCAATCATTGCTATAAGTGCCGGAATCTTGATGCGAGTTTTGTTTGAAGCGAACCTGGTGGGTTTAAGAATGACATATAGCGGCTTGGCGGCAGTAGCGAATAGTGACTCACTAATTGCCGAAGGTGCGGCGAATTTGCTCACTGGCCTTTTCCGACTTAACGTCGCTTTAGCTGTCTTTAATCTTCTACCGATTCCACCCCTTGATGGCGGCAAAATTCTTGGAAGTATCCTGCCTCTGAGCTTTGAGGAAGGCCTCGAAGCTTTTGAGCGATTTGGTTTCATACTTCTCTTTATTGCAGTGTTTACAGGCGTCTTAGGAGTGATTTTCGGATTTGTTATGCCGCTGGCCTCGTACCCGTTTATAGTTGGTCTCTCGTGATCGCGCATGAAGAGAATTTTTAGCGGCGCCCAGCCGACGGGCAATGTCCACCTCGGAAATTATTTAGGAGCACTACGTAACTGGGTGGCGTTGCAGCAGGAGTACGAAAGCTTCTTCTGCATTGTAAACCTTCACGCGATCACCCTTCCGCAAGATCCCAAGTTACTCGCGGAGAAGACAAGAGAGCTCGCACGGATCTACCTGGCAGTGGGAATCGACCCTGACATCTCGACAATCTTCGTGCAGTCGGACGTTTCTGAACACGCCGAGTTGACGTGGATTCTGAATTGCATCGCGCGAATGTCTGAACTGGAACGCATGACGCAGTTTAAGGACAAGGCACGCAAACAGCGCGAGAATGTCGCCGTCGGTTTGTTCGACTATCCAGTGTTGATGGCTTCCGACATTCTGCTTTACCAGACCGATCTCGTCCCTGTTGGAGAAGATCAGAAGCAACACCTTGAATTGACCCGCGATCTGGCAATACGATTCAACCGCGACTACGGGGAAACGTTTCGCGTCCCGGAACCTTACATTCCCAAGCTTGGGGCGCGCATCATGTCGCTTTCTGACCCCACGAGAAAGATGTCTAAGTCAGACGACGATCCGAATGGTTGCGTAATGCTGCTTGACGATGCCGATGCTGTTAGGCGCAAGTTCAAACGGGCGGTCACTGACTCTGGCACTGAGATTCGATTCAACGAATCACGTCCCGCAATTACGAATCTGCTGACGATCTATCAACTGCTGACTGGACAGCAACCTGAGGCAATTGAGGCCCATTTTTCCGGCAAGGGTTATGCTCAAATGAAAGAGGATCTAGCCGACATCACAATTCAGTTCTTGCAGCCGTTTCAAGAGCGTGTCCGCGGGATCAGCGATGAAGAACTAAACGGCATACTTGAACGGGGGAGCGATAAGGCGCGCAAGATTGCCCGGGTAACTTTCAAGCAAGTCCTGGAGGGAATGGGGATTGTGGGGGCGAGTGGTCCGGAAGGTAGCGAGTGATGGATGAAACACCCGAAGTCACGTTGTCGGAGCCGGTTGAGGAAACGGCGCCAACTACGTTGAATGTGGCGGGGTCGTTGCCGGAACTCGTTCCTGACAGCACCTCTGACGAGCTCAAGATCGTAATGGGTGAGTTTGAGGGCCCATTGGATCTTTTACTGCACCTGATCCGTCAGGAGCAGGTCAGTATCTATGATATTCCTGTCGCGCGGATTACCGATGAGTATTTGCGTTACTTGCATTTGATGCAAGAGTTGGATATCGCAGTGGCCGGCGATTTCCTGGTTATGGCTGCGACACTAATCGAGCTGAAGACAAAGATGCTACTGCCCCGCGACCCGTTCGCGGTGCCACAAGAGGAAGAAGACCCGCGCCAGGACCTGGTTGATCAGTTGCTCGAGTATCAGAAATATAAAGCTGCGGCGCAGATGCTCTGGTCCCGGGCGACAGTTGAGCGGGCAGTGTTCAAACGGGCCGAGCTGGAGACAGACAAAAATAATCCGGAAATAGTGGTAGTCGTTTTTGATTTACTCAAAGTGTTTCAAGAAATTTTGGCGCGGCACAAAGAAGGGGTATTGCTGGAAATCGAGCGTGAAGAAATCTCAATGGTGGACATGCTCGAGCGACTGAGGAACATGGTGATGTCCGCTGGAGAACTAAACCTCCGTATATTCTTCGAACGAGCGCGTTCTCGCCGCGAATTGGTGCTGGCGTTTCTTTCCGTGCTCGAGTTGGTAAGAACTACCGAGATCCGGCTGTTTCAGCAAGAGACGTTTGGCGACATTCTGGCCCGCGTTGCGAGCTAAAGTGGTGTGGACTCGAGCAGAGAGTCAGAGGAAGGCGAAGTGACGGAATCAACAGAACAGATCGGCGACGAGGACAGGTACGACCTCGATACAGCTGCGGGCGAGACAGATGAAGAACTTAACGCCGCTGACGAATCGTCTCATGAGGCCGAGGATGATCTGGACTCTTTCCCCCTTACTGTGCAGAGTGCGCCGGAAAGAATGGCGATTATCGAAGCGCTGATCTACGTTGCCGATGAACCCTTAAGCGCGAAGTCGATCGCCGAAGTGCTGAAAGACGACATCGGGGTAATTGAAGAGGCCGTTAGCGGTTTGGCCAAAGAGTTCAACGAACGGGCCAGCGGCTTGCACCTGCGAGAGGTGGCGGGCGGTTGGCAGTTTGCTACGCGACCCGAGTATCACGAGCACGTGCGCGCTTTCTTAAAGTCCCGACCCAGCGCCAAGCTATCGCTAGCCTCTCTGGAAACACTGGCAGTGATCGCTTATAAACAACCGATCACCGTTCCTGAAATACTTGATATACGTGGTGTGCAGTCACCTTCGTCGATCAAAACCCTGCTTGATAAGAAGTTGATCGTTGCGAAAGGCCGGAAAGAGACTGTAGGCCGGCCGATGATGTACGGTACGTCGAAGGAGTTTTTAATCCAGTTTGGTTTGAAAGACCTTTCTGAGCTGCCCAGCATCGAAGACTTTGAGGATCTGGCAGGCGGAGTAGTGTAGAACAAGGAGGCAGGAGCAGGAGGCAGACGGCAGGAGGCAGGAGGCAGGACACGAGTTCTTTGACGATGAGCGATGTCGAAACAGAAATTCTGTCCAAACCTTCCAGCCTGAGGTTTGGTTCCTGCCGTCTGCCACCTGCCGTCTGCTGACTGCCTACTGCTAAGTCCCTAATGGAAGAGCGTTTACAAAAACTTATTGCTGCGGCCGGAATTGCTTCGCGACGACATGCCGAAGAACTGATTACAGCGGGTCACGTGACAGTGAATGGCAAGGTTATCACCGAACTAGGCACCAAGGCGGATGCCAAAAAGGACCATATTAAAGTTCGGGGAAAGCTCATCAATACACTGATTGAGAAACGCGCCAAGGTGTACGTTCTGCTAAACAAACCGAGGGGCTACTTGTCGAGCGTTTCAGATCCTGAAAGCCGGCCCTTAGTAACTGAACTCTTGCCGCCTTCCCTGGGCCGACTGCATCCTGTTGGTCGCTTAGACTTTAATACTGAAGGTCTGCTGCTGCTCACGAATGATGGGGATTTCACAAACTTCATCACGGCTGCTCGCAATCGCGTCGAAAAAGTTTATGAAGCTAAAGTAAAAGGGTTGCCGCCGGAACCTGCCCTGCAGCGGATCCGGCGGGGAGTGGTGCTCGATGACGGCACAAAAACTGCTCCCGCCAGGATTACGAAAGTAGACGAAACTGGATCTAACACCTGGTTTGAGGTAATTCTCCATCAAGGGCGCAATCAGCAGATTAGACGCATGTTCGATCTTATTGGCCATTCGGTAGTGAAGTTGCGGCGCGCGCGAATCGGTTTTCTTCAGGACAACAACCTGAGACCGGCAGAATGGCGACTGCTTACGCCATCCGAGGTCCGCCGCCTGACCAAAGTTGATCGGCCGAAGAAGCAAGACAAAGGGACTCCCGCTCGTCTCGCGAATCACGGTTCGACTAGTCGGTGAGGTAGAATGCTTTAGGGTCGATTGGCTGATAATTAATTGTCAGGCAGGCATTCTTGTCTGTCAGTAATTGACAGGCAAAGGATGCCTTTTGTTGCGTGAAGAGCTGATCTTGATGGGAGTGTCATGGAATTTGAACTAAGCGAAGAACAGCAACAAGTCAAGATGAGCGTGCGCGAATTTGCCGAGACAGAGATTGCCCCGCACGTCATGGAATGGGATGAGGCGCAACACTTCCCAATTGAACTCAAGCCAAAACTAGCCGAACTTGGTTTGATGGGAGTCATATTCCCCGAAGAGTATGGCGGCGCTGGAATGGGCTACGTCGAATACGCCGGCATTATAGAAGAGTTGTCGCGTGTTGACGGTTCTGTCGGAATCTCGGTAGCGGCCCACAACTCACTCTGCTCGAACCATATATATGTATTCGGCACGGAATCGCAGAGACAGAAGTATCTCGTCCCGCTGGCCCGCGGAGAGCATCTGGGAGCCTGGGGCTTGACCGAGCCAAGCGCCGGGTCTGACGCCTCCGGTACGAGGTCGACTGCCGTTCGGCAGGACGGCGGGTGGTTGGTCAACGGCTCAAAGAACTTCATCACCCATGCAATTCATGCAGACACTTGTGTCGCAGTCGCATCGACGGATCGTTCCAAGGGCAGCAAAGGCATCACCACCTTCATCTTTGAAAAAGGCATGAAGGGTTTCTCTCCCTCAAAGAAGGAGAATAAGTTGGGCCTGCGCGCATCGGAAACCGCCAGCGTTGTCTTTGAGGATTGTTATGTTGCCGACGAGAACCGTCTGGGTAATGAAGGCGACGGGTTCATAAACGCAATGGAGATCCTCGACGGAGGGCGAATCTCAATCGCCGCGCTCGCTGTGGGCATAGCCCAGGGCGCTTACGAATCTGCCCTGCGTTATTCAAAGGAAAGACAGCAGTTTGGCAAGCCGATAGCTGAGTTTCAGGCAATCCAGTTCAAGCTCGCCAATATGGCCACGCAAATCGACGCCGCGAGGCTGCTGATGTATCGTGCGGCATGGTTGAAAGATCAGAAGAAGAGGGTCACAAAAGAATCTTCGATGGCTAAGCTATTTGCCTCCGAGATGAGTGTGAGTGTCTGCGAGGAAGCCATACAAATTCACGGTGGATACGGCTATACGAAAGACTACCCACCCGAGAAATACTGGCGCGATTCCAAATTGTGCACGATCGGCGAGGGCACGTCCGAAATTCAACGCATGATCATCGCGCGAGAGATACTACGGCAGGCTGGATGATCTCCGTTACTTGTGAAGGGCGGCTGCGTTCTCAGAAAGTCTCTTTGTGATTCCTGGCCTCTCACACCTTATTGGATAACGGTTAGGTGATGAAATCATTAGCCGATAGTGCTTCACTCGGCGAGCGAGTCGCGGCCGGGGATACTCGCGCCGTGGCGCGGGCCATCTCGAAGGTCGAAGATGGTTCTAAGGATGCGGCGCAGCTAATGAAGGACCTTTTCCCGCGTACCGGACGAAGCCTTGTCATTGGGATCACTGGCGCCCCGGGTGCCGGAAAGTCGACGCTGGTCGACAAGCTCGCGCTGCATTACCGAGGCCGTGAAGAGCGCGTAGGTATTGTCG
>JBPCIQ010000069.1:0-5915 GCA_051006135.1 Pyrinomonadaceae bacterium
GAGCTGAACTGGCTCACCAAGCTCCGGGGTAAACAACGGCTCGCGCATGGAGACAGGCCCTCGCTTGCGAAAGTAGCTTTCGTAGATTTGATGCGAGCCTGGCCACACCGTAAGGTTACCCGCGTAGGCGCGTGAAACAGGCGTGAGGAATACCCCTACCGTTGCAGTGTGGCTATAGACCCTTCCTTCTTCAAGAGCGCAGTAGGACTGATTGTCGTATTCCACCGCGCGTTGCGCATCATAGTTGTCACGTAGATCGCGCTCAATTGCTTCAAGCGCGGCCCCAACCAATGAAGCGGGAGTGAGGCCGGGAAAATGAGCATAACCACTTGCCCGAAATTGATGGTACCAGGTCATGTCGTCTTCAAGGGCTTCGGATGCCGCTGCTCAAGTTCTCGCCACAATCCATTTGCGCGTGGTGTTACGATAACAGAACCTCGTAGGATTCGTGTGTGCAGGGTCTTTACTGCACGAGTAGACAACCAGCATAAATCGCGAAAGTTGATTAGAATATTGGCAAAAGCGGTCTCAACGCCTGCGTGAATGAGTTTCTATAAAGGAGAAACGATGAAAAGACTGGCACAGATCCTTGCGCTCACATTGATGCTCCAGGTTTTTGGCGCGGAATATCACCTGCTTGTGGCTCAAACGTCGCAGTCAGCCGGGGCGTCTCAGACCGTCAAAACTCCGACCCGAAAGGCTAAGGCTTCAACCCGCGGCGCGAGGAGGGTTGCCGCTATCCCTGTAGGTTTCGCCGACCCGATTAGGCGCTTTGAAGAATTTACGCGGAAACAAATGGCGCTTGACCAGACCGTCGGGTTGACCATTGGTTTTATGAAAGACGATTTCGTATGGGTCAAAGGCTACGGTTACGCGGACCTGGAAAACAAATCGCCGGCAAAAGAGGAATCGGCCTATCGTTTGGCTTCAGTAACCAAGCCCATGACGGCTGTCGCCATCTTGCAGTTGGTGGAGAAGGGCAAAATCAATCTAGACGCCGAAGTGCAAACTTACGTGCCTTACTTTCCCAAGAAGCAGTGGCCGATAACCGTGCGACAGGTCCTGGGTCACCTCGGCGGGATCAGCCATTACAAGAATTACGAACAGGAGGGGCACATCAAAAATCGCAAGTCTACGCGCGAGGCCCTCGCGATCTTTGAAAATTTTGATCTCGTAGCGGAACCTGGCACGCGCTATAGCTATTCGAGCTACGGTTACAACCTGCTGGGGGCAATCATCGAAGCTGCGTCCGGCGTGAGCTATGGCGAATACATGCGTCAGAACGTCTGGCAGCCGCTGGGTATGAGCGACACGCGCATGGACGATCCGCTCGAGATAATTCCGAATCGGGTGCGTGGCTATCAGCTCGTCGACGGCAAAGTGAAAAACTCGGAATTTATTGACATCAGCAGTCGCTTCGCAGCAGGCGGCACGCGTTCTACCATGCCCGACCTGCTGAAGTTCGCTAAAGGCATCATCGAGGGAAAACTTGTCTCCGGCGAAAGCATGAACTGGATGAGCACTTCCATGAGTACCAAAGCCGGCCGTCTTACTAACTACGCGATGGGATGGGAAACCACTCCTTACAATGGACGCTACATGCTGGTGCATTCCGGAGGTCAACAGGAAACGCGCACACTGCTCTACGTCTTGCCTTCACGCAAGATGGCGATCGCGGTTGGAGTCAACTTTGAAGGTTCAAATCCTGCGGTGTATGTCGACCGGCTATTTCAATTGCTTAGCGATGCACCACCTGATCTCGACGTTTATTCGCCCGACAAAGTCAAAGCAGCCATCTCAGAAGCGATTAAGGCGACTTTCAACTATGGTCTTTCCAGCTTTGAGCAAACAGGTAAATCGATAGCTGCTAACGATAGCGAACTTGCGGAAGCCTTTGTGTATTTCAATGAGAACACCAACCCTGATGTTCTCAAGGCGAATCCGCAGGAAGCCTTAAAGAAGATACGTGAAGGCGTGCATCCAGTAGGCAAACACGCTTTCACCAAAGTGGGCTCTTACATGGCGCAGAAGCTGCGTGAAAAGAATGGCGTCGCAAAGCTGGAGTCCTATACCAGCCTCGGTGGTCTCACATTTTTCCAGGATTACATAGCGCTTGCCAACGCGGACCCGAAGATACCGCATGCTCTGCGCTTCAACGAAGGCTTTTCAGCGTTGGTTACGGATATGGCCCGCGATTGGAGCAAGGCAAACACGGAATACGCGCGTCAGTTTTGGTTGTTGCCAGATGACAATCTGGATGTTGTCGGCAAAACCCTGCGGCAAGACTTCGCAGGACTCAGCGTCTATCCCAATTTGGTTGACGATTTCTTCAACGTCACGCGTCAGGCCGTTCTCAATGGAGATCGCGCACGTGCCCTCAAGACTAGTAAGTTGGCAGTGGAGCTTTATCCGGAATCGCCGACTGCGAATTTCCTTCAGGGCATCGCTTTGATTCTCAATCGCGACTCAACTGGCGGGCAGGTCGCGCTAAAAAAAGGAGCAACGCTAAATCCAAATGGACCGGCAAGCGCAGGCGGGTTGAACGGTCTCGCCTATCAACTTGCAGGTGTTGGCATGGTTGACGATGCGATGACTATTCTCAAAACGGCGATCGAACTCTACCCCGGGGAAGCAAACCTCTACGATAGTCAGGGTGAATTTCTACTCAAGAAGGGCGACAAGGCCAAAGCTTTAGAGTCGTACAAGAAAGCCCTTGATACTAATCCTAATTTCGGCAACGCCTCCGGCGCGCGGGAGATTGTGAAGAAACTTAGCGCTGAGCTAGGCGCAAGTGAAAGTAGTAAACAATGAGTGGCGGGTAGCGACGCCGGGCATCGGGAAGCGAAAGTGTAAACTGCGAACCGTTAACCGGGCGATCGGTCAAGGCATTGAGACTGGCGACCTTCCACATTCCGACGCCTTATCCCGGAACTGCGCTCTATGACCGTATGCAGAGAGCCGGACGCATCCTACATACAGAATGGGATCTATATGACACTCGCCATACCGTCTTTCGTCCGGCGCGGATGACGCCTCACGCCTTGGAGGAAGGATACTGGCAGGCTTATAAGCAGTTTTACCGATGGCATTATTTTTCGCGGGGCAGCGACAAAACCGGATTTGATCGGCGCGGCACGCCACGTCGCTTATGCTGGCGGCTGGAAAAAGTTCGAGCCTCTTTGGGACATGGTGATTCGAGTCTTATTCATCTGAATCTCATATAATCCGCGGCCGAGGCCAAAACTGCGCTCCGTACTTGATCCTTAATCCCGGTATCTTTTCCGACCTCTACAGTCACTGACGGCAGTCTGCTGTCATAAAAAGGAATTCTCATTTCTCCGGGGCTCACCTCGATCACTTTTTGAGCCACCAGTTTGAATGGAATTAGATGTTCGTTAAATAGATCGTCTATTACCTGCTGGGCGTCTGCTTGATACTTAGGCACCATCGGGAAAGCCTCTCTGAAAACAGAAGGTAGAGTAGCGGATTCAGACTAACGGAGTGTTAAACAGTTTGGCAGCCCTTGTGATTGCGATCCAGCGCTATTAGCGACCGGTTTCTGTGTCTTTTCTTTGGGCATACGAATAATTACTTTGTGACAGGAATCGCCAGTAGAGGTGAGGCTTTGCCGACCAGCATGCGCAACATGGCCTGCATCTGGGCGGGGTTGAAGGGTCTCGGAAGAAAGAGCAGAGCTCCCGCGGCGAAACTTTCAGCACTAAGCGTCAGACCTCGCTCCGCAGTCATCATCATCACGGGAATGCGCATCAAGCGCTTTTCGGTTCTTATGTATCGTATAACGTCAAGCTCCGAGATGCGGCATTTGATTGTTCGAAAATCGCCGCTGCAAAGTTGGCGTCAGAGTTCAGAATTCTGTAGGCTTCTTTGCCATCGCAGGCGGACACCACTGAGTAGCTTTCTTTTTCCTGCTGGAGCAGAGCCCAGGCCTGCGCGCCATCGACGGCCATCGCTACTTCGTACCCAAATTTGGTCAGAGTCGGCGCAAGCACACGGCGCGAGACCGGATCGTCTTCGGCAATTAATATTTTCATTGGCTTCAAACCGTCTGCAGCTCGCTTACGAGCGCCTGCTGGACTCGCTCAAACTCTTCTTCAAGTTGGGTCAGGATGCGGCCGGCGCCAGTTAATTCTTCATATTGGAGCTCCTGCTCCAACTCTAAACAAAGCGTCGCCATCCGGGTCATACCAAGGTTACCACTGCCGCCCTTGATGCTATGCGCCAACCTTTGCAATGTCTGTTTGTCTTTATGCTTCAATGCGCGGCGCAACTCAGTGAGATGCGCTTTAGTGCCTTCCCTATAGAGTTCAAACAGCTCATTGATCAAATCCGGATCGCCTGGTTGCTGCAAATCACGAAGACCTTCGAGCACCGCCAGGTTAATTGTCTCTTCCAAAGGAGGCTTCGATTTTACGCTCGGCTGATGCTTTTGCGATGATTCAATACCACCTGAGCTCCAGCGCTCCAGCACCTCGGCCAGTTCGTGAGCCTTCACAGGCTTGCTCAAATAATCGTCCATACCAGCCGCCAGACATTTCTCGCGGTCCCCCTGCAGGGCGTGCGCCGTCATGGCAATGATCACCGTGCGTTGAGCGGTGCCCTCCTCGCGGTCGCGAATCTTTTCGGTAGCTTCATATCCATCCATCTCAGGCATCTGGCAATCCATCAGCACGATGGGATACGCGGTAGTTGCAAGAGCATCCAGAACTTCAATTCCATTGAGGACGGCGTCGGCGGTGTAACCCAGTTTGTGCAATTGACTGAGGGCGACTTTCTGGTTCACGGCGTTGTCTTCAGCCAGAAGGATACGCGCCCCCTTACGGCTACTATCAAGCGCTAACGAGGCCGGCCGGCGCCTCTCCACCGTGCGCCTCTCGAACGCGCGCGTGCTTGTGCCGTCCTTCTGCTCCGCCCTGATCATCGCCAACGAGTCGAAGAGTTGAGACTGTTTGACGGGCTTGGTGAGGCATCTGGCAACCCCTGCCTTACGCATCTCGGCAATATCGTGATGCTGCCCCAGGGAAGTTAACATCAGCAACTGCGTGCCACTGATCGCCGGATCACTCTTGATCGCTCGGGCCAGCATCAGGCCATCCATCTCCGGACTGTGCATGTCGAGAATCGCCAGATCAAACGCCGTGCGCGTGGTGGCTTCGCCCCGCAAAACTGTTAAGGCCTCAGCCCCACTCGCCACGCATGTGGACTGCATTCCCCACGAGGTAATCTGGTGCTCCACTATCCGGCGGTTGGTTTCATTGTCGTCAACGACGAGCACCCGCAAGCCTTCAAGTTCCACTTTTTTGCCGGCAGACGCGACCTGATTGGAGGGTTGCCTCTCAAAGCGTGCTGTGAACCAGAAAGTGGAACCCAATCCTTGTTCACTTTCGACGCCGATCTCGCCACCCATCAGTTCCACCAGTTGTTTCGAGATCGCGAGCCCGAGTCCCGTGCCGCCATACTTGCGGGTGGTTGAGCCGTCAGCCTGTACAAAAGCCTGAAAGAGGTTGCGCTGCGCCTCTGGGCTGATGCCTATGCCCGTGTCGGTGATGGCGAAACGTAGCAGCGCGTGTCTGTCGCTGCAGTTCTCGGTCGTAACGCGCAAGATCACCTCGCCACCTTCAGTGAACTTTACCGCGTTTCCCAGCAGGTTAGTCAAAACCTGGCGCACCCGTCCGGCGTCGCCGCGCAAGTTATCCGGCACATCCCTTTCGATTAAGGAAGCGATCTCGATCCCTTTCGCCTGCGCCCTTTCAGCGAGCAGTTCGACCGGCCCTTCAACGGTGGGAAGTAAATCAAAGTCGAGTTGCTCGAAGCGAAGTTTGCCGGCTTCGATCTTTGAGAAGTCGAGGATGTCATTGATGACTGTCATCAGCGAATCAGCGCTCGAATTGATGGTC
>JBPCIQ010000070.1:0-5323 GCA_051006135.1 Pyrinomonadaceae bacterium
TCACAACCGACACACAACGGAAAAGCCAGGCTGCCCAACCGGTTGAGGCAGAGATTGTACTCAGCCAGCTTTCGCGGCTAAACATCACTCTGGGAAACATGAATATCGAGGAGCGGCGTGCTTTGCCGGGGATTAGCGCTCAGCGCTCGGAGATCATTATTGCCGGCGGCCAGATACTTGAAGGCGCCATGCGCGCTCTGGGGATCAATCTGCTGCGAACCTGCGACAGTGCTCTGCGCGAAGGCGTAATCATAGATCGTTTACGCGAGCTGGAGGCAGAGTCGCGCCCGCCGATGCCTGACTTTAGCGACCAGAAATTGCGCGGCGTTCATGCGGTCGGCCGGCGCTTCGGATACGAAGAAGCTCACTCGTATCAAGTGGCAAGGCTGGCCGAGAAGATCTTCGACTCCCTGGCTCCCAGTGAGAACCTGACGCGTCATCAACGCACGCTGCTGTCAGCCGCGGCATTGTTGCACGATGTCGGTTACCATATCGCCCACGAATCTCATCATAAGCATGCGCTCTACTTAATCAGGAATTCTGAATTGACGGGCTTCTCTGAAACTGAACGCGCGGTGATCGCGAACATTGCCCGTTACCATCGTGGCTCGCAACCAAAAGAGCGTCATCCGGAGTATACAGCGCTGAATGCAGCGGACCGAGAAACCGTCTGCCGACTTGGAGCTATCGTGCGAGTGGCGGATGCATTAGACCGAAGCCACGACAACCGCGTAAGCAATTTACGCTGTACCCGCGACGGAGACACCGTGCACATAGAGATCCGAAGTGCGCTCGATTGTGAAAATGAGCTGTCCGAAGCCGAACGCAAGCGTGATATGTTCGAGCAGGCTTTTCAATGCAACCTCAGTTTTAGCTTGCGCAGCACGAAAGCTAAGCGCGCCTGATTCACCGATGGCCAAGGTTAAGCAGATTGCCGGTATAGAGTGTGAGGGGGCAGCAGCAGCCGCAATTCGCCTCGTGGTTACCACTAGATTGAAAGAGATGAGCGCGCTGCGGGAGAAAGCGTTCGACTGGAGCGATCCGGAAGGCGTTCATGACATGCGCGTCGCTTCACGCCGGCTGCGCAGCGCCTTACGGGATTTTATGCCGTACGTGCGGAAACGTCGTGTCTCGCATTCGCTTCAGGGAATAAAAGCTATAGCCGATGCGCTCGGGAGAGTGCGCGATCAGGATGTAGCTATAATTGCTCTGGAAAAACTGGCAGCTAAAGCCCCACCAGAAGTCTCGCCCGGAATCCAGGCGCTCGCGGACGGTCGCCGGACCAGGCGAGATGAAGCCCGCGCGGAGTTGCACGCCATACTGGATCAGGATCGCCTGGTGCAACTTCAATCGGATTTTTTGCTGGCCTTTGAAGCGGCCCTCACGCCGCCGCAAGGTAGAGGAAAACCCAGGCAAAGCGCGAATCTGGCCGGCAATTTCAAATATCGCGACGTTGCGCGGGCCACCATTCCGGAGCGACTGAAAGAGTTTGAGAAGTTGAGCGACAGCCTTTATCACCCGCTAAAAGCCAAGCCTCTTCACAGAATGCGCATTGCGGCGAAGCGGCTTCGCTACGCACTCGAGCTTTTCGACCAGTGTTGGGGACAACCGATGTTGTTCTTTGCCAAGAAGGTTGCGGCGCTGCAGTCCTCGCTTGGCGAACTTCACGACTGCGACGTTTGGATTGTTGACTTTGGAGATGATCTCGCTAACGCGGCGACGCAAACGGCAATTGGAGCCGTGGCAAGCGAACGCGAGGCAGCCTCACTTTGGTTGTTAGGTCACTTCGTCAGATTGCGCACTAAACATTTTCGCAACGCGCTCAAGCGTTGGCGCGAGTGGGATGCAAACGACTTCAGCGGGCAACTACGTAAGCTCGTTCAGATAGATTCCTCACTCCAGGCCGCTACAACTAGCAAAGCAGCCATCGCTTCCACGCAAGCGACGGGACTAGCCCCCACCCAAGACGCCTAGTGCCCCTGGAGCAGTCAGCGCCAACCCTTACGTGGTTTCCGTCCAGACCTCAGATTCAAAACTTCATTCGCTCTGCTACAGCAACCGCAATTTCAGAATCTCGGGAATCGAGCTGCGGCCCGTGTCACTCAGGTCGCCAAGACTCCAGCGTGTCGGCCGTCCCCAGGAGAGGAATTGCCCAGAACCGTCAATCAGGTAAACGGGCGCACTGGAAACGCCCAGCCGAAGATCATGAAGCACGTAACTTCCGTTACGCCCGGCTCGAACAAGAAATTCTCTACCATCAGGAAGTTTGTAGATGCCGTGATCGTTAAGGTCCATGGTGGGCTCTTTCTGCCAGGATGGCTCTTTATTGAATAATCGCCGACGCGTGCTGCAGCCGTTCTCTCGGCAAGAGTCGGTCGATCAACCCGTCAAGCAAATCAAACTCGATGGGATTCTCAACATGCGCACTACAACCTGCCGCAAGCGCAACGTTGTGGTTTGAAGTTGGATTGTTAAATGAAACGGCAATGATCGGGACGTCTCGAAGCTCAGCGTATTTCCTGATACGGCGGATGACGGTAAACCCGCTGACGACGGGCAACTTTAACTGGACAAGCAGCAGATCGGGATGCTTGCTTACCGCGAGATCGACCGCCTTCTGGCCATCGTTGGCTTCGAGCACCTGAAAGCCCTTTAGCTCCAGCAGCGACTTCAAAAGATAACGAGTGTCGTCATCACTGTCGGCAACCAGAATTAGCGGCAGGGATTGGTTCCAACTCATTTCACTACTCCTCAATCTGGCTCCAATGCGGGAGCTAACAGCGATGATCAGTAATCCGTCCTTGAGGAATCTAGATTAGCCGTATGAGGATTCGGTTAAGAGTTTCTTAAGCGTGGGTTAAATTCTGCACAACTAAAAAGGAGGATATGCCCGGATGGGCCGACAGGGACTCGTTTTTGAGTAGTTTTCAAGCGCTGCCAAAAAAAACGGGCCCGGCAGGTCGGCATTCTGCCGGGGCCGAAAACTGAAGGAGCACTTTGGGCCGCAACACACCCGGTCAGATGTAACACGCCGAATATGTCAGGTTTTGCTGGTGGGAATACCCCCACGGGCGCCAATCTCTTCTCCCATTCTTCACGTCACACTGACTCCCCTCAAAGTCAGTAGAGGCCGCAGTTGGAGAAGAGATACACGTTTCGCGACGTGTCGCTTACGCGAGCTACCAGTAACGAGTATCTGAAGGCGATTGTGAGCGCGAGGTGCTAACTGGCAGTTACTGTCAAATTAAATCTTGGTTAAGTGATGATGCAAATTAGCTCATCAATACTATGGCTGGCATGCGCTTTCGAGCCGAATGGGTTCAGCGCCAGAGATGCCGGTGGTTATGTCCCTGCAAACACTACTGGGTGCGGGGAAGGTAGCCGCTTTCTTCTCATTGCACCTCCTCAGCTCGCTCGTGAACGCGGCAATCTACATGCTGACGCTGCTTCTCTTTTCAATCCTGCTAAGAAAGGAGAAGCTGGCCATTGCTCTATTCTGGCTGGTGATAGTTGGCTTTCAAGGACTTGCCAGCGACAATTTGACTACCGGTCTGATAACTGCGGCATTCAATTCCGCAATCTTCCTCGTCATCCTGGTACGATTCGGACTGCTCGCAACTATCTTCGCGGAGTTCTTTCTTTTACTGGGCGTCTTGTATCCACTAACCTCCGACTTCTCGGTCTGGTACTCCGGCGTCACTCTTTTCGTGCTGGCAATCGGGCTAACGGTAGCCATCTACGGGTTCTTTACTTCACTAGCCGGGCAACCTCTCTTCCGGGAAGTCTGCTGCAAGATTGAGCCGCGATCACTGTCGTCGAGCCCTACGAGTAGAGCCCTTCGATTAGCTCCCCAAATTTTTCATCAACAACTCGCCGCTTGACCTTCAATGTCGGCGTCAACTCTCCGTTATCGATTGTGAACTCATCGGGCAGCAGAGCGATCCGGCGAATGCGCTCGTAATCGGCAAGCTCGGATGTCAGCGCCGCAACATCTCGCTGTACAACTTTTACGGCAGCTGGAAACTGACTCAGCTTAGTGCGGTCTTGAGGAAACTCTACTCCGGCCTCGTCAAGGGCCTGCTTCAGAGCTTCCCATTCAGGAACGATCAAAGCGGTGGGTTGTTTGCGTCCAGAGCCCACCACTACTACCTGGCTCACAAACTCACTCTGTTTGAGCAGACTTTCGATTAGCTGCGGTGCAACATACTTGCCGTTCGACAGCTTGAACAAATCCTTCTTGCGATCTGTGATATAGAGGCGGCCGCCTTCGTCTAAATGTCCTACATCGCCGGTTGCGAACCACCCATCTTTGAAGGCCGCGGCCGTGGCATCTGGTTGGCCATAGTAACCCTGCATGACATTTGGGCCCCGCACTAGAATCTCTCCATCGCCCGCAATAGCGAGTTCAATTCCGGAAAACGGCAATCCCACTGAACCGACTTGGTTACTGTCGGGGCGATTCGCCGAGACGATGCAAGTTTCAGTCGCGCCGTAACCTTGCAGGACCGGGATACCAGCCGCGATAAAAGAGTAGGAAAGTGCCGGAGAGAGTGGCGCCCCACCGGAAACGAAGTATCTGAGCCGACCTCCCACCCCTTCGCGCCACTTCGAAAAAACCAGGCGGTTGGCAATCTTCTGCTGCACGGCCAACCATGGCGGTACTCGCTGATGTTTGTCTGTCAATTCCCCGTAACGCTGGCCCACCGCCATCGCTCGTGTAAAAACCCGGCGCTTCCAACCTTTTTCAGAAAGGCCCTTCTTTACTATACGGTGATAGACCTTTTCAAAGAGCCGTGGTACGGCCGTCATAACGGTTGGACGCACCTCTCTCAGATTCTCCCCGACCTGATCGAAGGATGCTGCGTAGTAGACAGACACACCGTTGTAGCAAAAGACATAGAAGCCCGTCCGCTCGAATATGTGCGAGAGGGGCAGTACCGAAAGGGCAACATCTGTTGAACTGATGGGCAAACCGCCAGTGATTGCCAGCACATTAGAAACGAAGTTGTGATGAGTCAACATCGCCCCCTTTGGCTCACCCGTGGTGCCCGAGGTGTAGATGATTGTCGCTAGATCCTGCGGCTGTGTTGCACTGAGATGTTCGTCGAACATCGCCGGTGCATTGAGCAGTCTTTGGCTTCCCCTTTTCTCTAAAGCTGTCAACGTCATCGCGCGTTTGATGCTCTCGCTGCCTTCCTCGTCGAAGAAGATGATGTTTTCAAGGAAGCCTAAGCGTTCGAGCGCCTTGTGAGCATGCTTGAACAGTCGGCGGTTGGAAATAAACAGTGCTCGCGCACCCGAGTCAGTCAGGATATAGCGTATT
>JBPCIQ010000071.1:0-9334 GCA_051006135.1 Pyrinomonadaceae bacterium
AAACTATGTACTGGGAAGAGCGTTGGCATCCATTGCGCGAGGAATGGGTAATCGTCGCGGCGCACAGACAGAATCGCCCGTGGAGCGGGGAGACGATTGAGCACGACGAAGAGCCCTTGCCCGAATACCTTGCGGATTGTTATTTATGCCCCCGCAACCTTCGCGTCAGCGGCGCGCGAAACGACGATTACACCGGCACGTTCGTCTTTGACAACGATCACCCGAGCGTAGGCTTCGATGCTCCGCTGACTCTCCAGCGCCCGCCGGGCATTTACCGCAATCAACCCGCACGGGGCATCGCGCGCGTTGTCTGTTACAGCCCAGACCACAGTCTTGCGCTTGCCGAGCTTGAGCCTCGCAATATCGAAAATCTGCTCGGCGTCTGGCAGGAACAATACCGAGAGCTTGGCGACAGGAAAGAGATCAAGCACGTGCTGATCTTTGAAAACAAAGGCGACGCGGTCGGTGTCTCAAATCCGCACCCTCACTGCCAGATTTACGCGACCAACTTTGTCTTCAAGACCATCGAGACCGAAGCGCGTGCCAGTCAGCGTCACCTGGCAGAAACGGGACGCATTCTTTTCCAGGATGTGATCCAAGCCGAGATCGAAGACGGCCGCCGCGTCATCTGCGAGAACGATTCAGCAATTGCTTTCCTTCCCTACTTCGCGCGCTACGCTTATGAACTTTTTGTCGCGCCGAAAGCAACCTACCCGAGCATCGCCGCGCTTTCGTCTACTGAACTGAGTGACTTCGCTGCCGTGCTGAAACAGGTGCTGGTAAAGTTCGACAATCTGTGGCGGATGCCATTCCCTTATGTGATGCCACTGCACCAGGCCCCGACCGATGGCAGCGACTATTGTGCATTCCATTTTCATTTTGAGTTTCACCCCCCGTTGCGTCGCCCGAATCTATTGAAATACCTGGCGGGGCCGGAAATTGGCGGCGGCAACTTTCTTTCCGACACCGCACCTGAAGAGAAGGCCGCCGAGCTGCGCAATCAGCCGGACGTGCACTACAAGCACGTGCTGCAGGAGAATAAAGGATGAGTAACTCGGGCGACATATCCGAAATGCTCACCTCGGTCCGGCGGATTCATGAGCGCGTGCGTGATGCCGTGGTAGAGGAGTGCGAGCGTGCCAGGGTGGAGAAGCTCGCCGAAGTCTCAGACGACGAGTCGGAAGGCGATACCATCTACGCGGTCGACCGGGTCAGCGAAGAGTTGCTGGTCGAGCTTTTCGAACGCGAGGTTGCTGGGCGCACGCCGCTCGTGCTGATCGCGGAGGGCATTGACGACGGGCAGGTGGTGCTGCCGCGAGGGTCAGCAGCGGAGGACGCCGTGTGGCGCGTCGTCGTTGATCCGATTGACGGGACACGCGGCATAATGTACCAGAAGAGAAGTGCGTGGGTGCTAACTGGTGTGGCGAGGAATCGCGGCGACGAGACCGACCTGCGAGATATCGAGCTGGCCGTGCAGACTGAGATCCCACTGGTCAAGCAGCACCTCTCCGACACACTCTGGGCGTTGCGCGGAAAGGGCGCCCATGCCGAACGCTTCAACCGGCTGACGGGTGAAAGACGGCCACTACAATTGCGGCCTTCGCGCTCCACGACTATCCGGCACGGCTTCGCGATGATCGCCCGCTTCTTCCCGGGCGCCCGCGACGAGCTGGCAGCTATCGACGAAGAGATCGTGCGCGGTGCGCTTGGCCCCGTGGAGCCGGGCAAGGCACATTGCTTCGAGGATCAGTACCTTTCGTCGGGCGGGCAGCTTTACGAACTTATGATGGGGCATGACCGCTTCGTCGCGGACTTACGCCCTTTAATTGAAACGGTGCTAAAACGCCGCGGGCTCGCTCTTGGCATTTGTTGTCATCCCTATGATATGTGTACGGAATTAATTGCGCGTGAGGCAGGCGTCATTGTAACTGATGAGAGGGGTGAGCCTTTGCGTGCTCCCCTGAAGGTCGAGCCTGACGTCGCCTGGGCGGGATACGCGAACGACTCGATCCGCCGCGAGATCGAACCGCTATTGCGCGATGCTTTGAAACGGCGCGATTTGTTTGTCCTTTGATAGCGGAGTGAGATGACGGCATGCGGGGAGAAAGGCTGGAAACAACCTATGAAATCATTCTTGGCGACTCCCGTAACCTTTCCGACGTGTCAGCTTTTATCGAGACGCTGAGCAAGCTCGAAGTTCATCCGGCGCTTGAGACGCGCACGCTCTTTGAACCGCAGTTGGACCTTACCGTTACCCGCGCCCCCGGCAGACTCGACGTAATGGGGGGCATCGCTGACTATTCGGGCTCCCTCGTGCTTGAATTGCCGATTGCTGAAGCGACCTTCGTTGCCTTGCAAAAGGACGACACTCGGCGGCTACGCGTCATCAGCCTGCTGGAAAACGAGACGCGAGTCGTGAGTTTCGAGATGCCCCTGGCAGACTTGGAACGTAACGGTGAGCCGATTGAGTACGATGAAGCTCGGAGGTATTTCCAAGGTGACATGGTGCCGCCCTGGGCTGCTTACGTGGCGGGTGTTTTCCTCGTGTTGATGCGTGAGCTTGGAGCGCGTTTCAATGAAGGAGCTCGCTTGCTTATCTCGTCGCGTGTACCGGATGGCAAAGGCGTGAGTTCGTCCGCCGCGCTCGAGGTAGGTACGATGAGTGCGGTCGCGGCGGCCTTCGACATTGACGTTGCGCCGCGGCAATTAGCGCTGCTGTGCCAGCGTGTTGAGAACCTGGTTGTCGGAGCGCCGTCCGGCGTTATGGATCAGATGACGTCTGCTTGCGGTGAACAGAACCAACTGCTCGCCCTCCTCTGTCAGCCGGCGGAACTGTTGGGAACGATCTTGTTGCCCGAGGATTTAGCCGTGTGGGGGATTGATTCGGGCGTGCGCCATTCTGTGGGCGGCGGCGATTACGGCTCCGTGCGTGTGGGCGCATTCATGGGCTACCGAATGATTGCCGAACTCGCCGGGCTGACGGTCGAGCAGGCAGGCGAAACGGTTTCTATTAGTGACTCGCGTTGGGGCGGCTATCTAGCGAACCTCGCCACTTCGGATTTTGAAGAAAGCTTCGCAAGCCGTTTGCCAGAGAGGCTGCTCGGAGAGGAGTTCCTCGCGCGCTACGGAGGGACAACGGACAACGTGACGAGCATCGAGCCGGGCCGGACCTACGCGGTGCGGGCTCCCGCAGCCCACCCCGTCTACGAGAACTCCCGGGTACACAAGTTTGCGGAGCTGTTGCGCCCTCAGCGTGAGGGGCCGGGCAAACAGGTACGAGAGTCCTTGGGGGAATTGATGTACGAGTCGCACGCTAGCTATTCGGCCTGCGGCCTCGGTTCGCCCGGCACGGATGAGCTCGTCGAATTGGTTAAAGCAGCCGGAGTAGGCTTTGGGCTTTACGGCGCAAAGATTACGGGAGGTGGCAGCGGCGGCACGGTTGCAGTGCTTGGAAGTCGCGACGCCCGGGCAGCCGTTGCCGAGGTGGCCGGCAGGTATTTGGAAAAAACTGGACACGAGCCATACATCTTCAGCGGCTCATCACCCGGAAGTGCGGCGTTTGGGCACCTGACAGTACGGAGAACTTAAGAGCTGGATAGGACAGGTCGAGGTTGGGGTAGTTTTGTTTCACGCAAAGACGCAAAGGTGAATAAGCGAGGACATCAGAGCTCATATCTATACTCTCTTTGCGTCTTTGCGTGAAACCAAGGTTGGGAGATTCTATGTCGATTCTGGTAACTGGCGGCGCGGGCTATATCGGTAGTGTCACCACCGAGTTATTGCGCGCGCGCGGCGAGCAGGTCGTCGTGCTCGACAACCTGTCGCGTGGGCATCGCGGGGCGGTTGCGCCCAGCGTGCCATTCTACGAAGGTAACATCGGCGACCGCGAGTTGGTCACTCGCGTCGCGAGCGAGCACAACATCGATGCGTGTATCCACTTCGCAGCGTTCGCTTATGTTGGAGAGTCTGTCAGCCAGCCCGCGCTCTATTACGACAACAACCTGGAACAGGGCATTCGGCTGCTCGGCGCGCTTGTCAGTGCTGGGGTCCGCCGCGTGGTGTTCTCTTCGACATGCGCCACTTACGGCGAGCCGCAACGCATCCCGATCGACGAAGGGCACCAGCAACTCCCGACGAATCCTTACGGCTGGTCAAAGCTCTTCGTCGAGCGCATCATGGCAGACTACGACCGCGCTTATGATCTAAAGTTCGTCGCCCTGCGCTATTTCAATGCTTCAGGCGCGACCCCGGAGCGGGGCGAGCACCACGAACCAGAAACGCACCTAATCCCGCTTGTGCTGAAAGCCGCGCGGGGAGAAATTCAGCACGTCACTGTTTTCGGCAGCGACTATCCGACGCCTGACGGGACGTGTGTGCGCGACTATATACACGTTGCCGACTTGGCTGAGGCCCACGCCCTTTCACTCGAATACCTGCGCGCGGCAAATCCGTCAACCGCGATCAACCTCGGCAACGGGCAAGGCTACTCGGTGCTGGAAGTGGTGGAAGCAGCCCGCAAAGTCACTGGGAGAAAGATTGCGGTTGAGATGCAAGGACGGCGCCCAGGCGATCCTTCTCACCTGGTGGCCGATGCAGCCCGTGCCCGAAGCGTGCTCGGCTGGCAACCGCAGCAGCCAGACCTCGCCGCGATTATCGGTTCAGCGTGGGAGTGGCACTCGAGACGTCCGCAAGGCTACGCCGAGAGTTGAAATGAAAATCTGATTCGGAGGAGAGCATGAAAATATTACTTCGTAGCGCGCTCATCTGTATGTGTTTAGCGTTAATCGCGTCGTGTCAAGGGGGCGGAAGTTCTACCGGCGAAGGAGGCACGTCAAAAAATCTGCGCCTGGCTTTCGTTACCAACAACGCGTCCGATTTCTGGACCATTGCGCGCAAAGGTACAGAGAAGGCCGATGCAGAGCTGAACGACGCGATTGTGGAGTTTAGGATTCCCTCGGAAGGTACGGCTGCCGAGCAGAAAAGGCTAATTGACGACCTCCTTGCGAAGGGAGTGGAAGGCATCGCGCTCAGCCCAGTCGATCCGGACAATCAGACGCAGCTGATCAATGATACGGCGAAACGGGTGCTGGTCGTGACGCAGGATTCCGATGCCCCCAAAAGCGACCGTGCCTTTTACGTGGGTACCGATAACGTCGCGGCTGGACGCCAGGCCGGAGGATTGATTAAGGAGGCTCTGCCGCAGGGTGGCAAGATCATGGTTTTTGTCGGCAAGCTCGACGCCCGCAATGCCCAGGAACGCTTGCAGGGGATCCGCGAAACGCTGCAGGGATCTAATATCACGATCGTTGATGTCAGAACCGATGACACCGACCGCGTACGTGCCAAGTCGAACGTGTCGGACACGATCGTGCGCTACCCGGATATCGTGGGGCTTGTCGGCCTGTGGAGTTACAACGGCCCGGCGATCCTCAATGCCGTGAAAGAGGCCAATAAGACAGGGCAAGTGAAAATTATCGCCTTTGACGAAGAAGACGAGACGCTTGCGGGCGTGAAGCAGGGAGCAATCTACGGGACAGTTGTGCAGCAGCCTTTCGAATTCGGCTATCAGGCCATCAAGCTGATGCAACAGTATCTCAAGGGGGACAAATCCGTGGCTCCACCGAACAAACTGGTGTTAGTACCAACGCTCGTCATCAAGCAAGACACCGTTGAAGCGTTCACTCAGAAGATTAACCAGTTGCGCGGCCGCTAGCGGGACGCGGCGACGGGGCGACGCGCGAAGGGGAGACACGGTGAAACGGAGACACGGCGAAACCGAGACACGGCGACTCAGAGACACGGTGAAACGACGAAATGTTTTTTCGCCCCTTCTCCCTTTCGCCCCTTCTCCCCATCTGCCTCTCTCTCGCCCCGTCTCCGCGTCTCCGTGTCCCGCGCTATTTTAATCGTGAGGTGACCGATGACAGCTCCTGTCCTACAGATGCGAGGTGTCGAGAAACGCTTCGGGGGCGTGCGTGCTCTCAAGGGTGTTGATTTTGAGATTAGCGCAGGCGAGGTGGTCGCGCTCGCTGGTGAGAACGGAGCGGGCAAGTCAACCCTGATGAAAATCCTCGGCGGCGTTCATCAGCCGGACGCCGGCGAAATCCACATTGACGGTGAGCCGGTAGCCATCCACTCCGTTGCCGATGCCACGCGGTATGGCATCAGTTTCATTCATCAGGAACTGAACGTACTCGATAATCTGGACGTGGCGGCGAATGTATTCCTCGGGCGCGAGCCGTTGCGCGGTGGGTTCCTGCGACTGGTTGACAGCAAGAAGATGCATGAGGACGCGGCCGTTTATCTCCAGCGCCTGGGCCTGGACATTCCGACCAGCACCCTCCTCTCCCGTCTTTCCATCGCGCGGCAACAGATGGTCGAAATCGCCAAGGCCCTCTCGCTCAAGGCCCGCATCCTAATCATGGACGAGCCGACATCAAGTCTGACGCTCACGGAAACGGCTCGTCTGCTCGAAGTCGTCCACGAGTTGAGGGCGCAGGGCGTTGCTATCATCTACATTTCGCATCGCCTCAACGAAATAGCACAGATCGCAGACCGCGTCGTGGTCCTGCGCGACGGCGCAAACGCAGGCGCGCTCGCACGTGAAGAAATCACGCACGACCGGATGGTGAAAATGATGGTAGGGCGCGACCTCGACAAGTTCTACCAGCAACCCCAGGCGGAAAGGGTGCCTGGCTACTTTGAAATCGAAGAGTTGAAGACTAATCGTTACCCGAACCAAAAGGTTTCCTTCGGCGTCGGGAAAGGCGAAATCGTCGGACTCGCTGGCCTGGTCGGAGCCGGGCGCACGGAAGTCGCGCAGGCGCTCTTTGGCATCGACGGCGTGATCGAGGCAACCGTCAGGCTCGACCGCCAGGTGGTGCAAATCAGCTCGCCGCAGGATGCCATTAAGCACGGCATTTATCTCATCCCTGAAGACCGCCGCAACGCCGGGCTGATTGCCGAAATTCCCATCCGCGAAAACGTCACGCTGCCCTCGCTGGAGCGTTATGCACGGGCCGGGCTCATCGCCTTCGACCGTGAGCGTAAGTCTGCGACCGACATCTGCCGCAAAATGAATGTCAAAGCGCCGTCGGTCGAGGAACGTGTTAGCAACTTGAGCGGCGGTAATCAACAAAAAGTGGTTTTGGCTAAGTGGCTTTCGCTCGAGCCAAAGGTCCTGATCTTCGACGAGCCGACGCGCGGCGTTGATGTCGGTGCTAAGGCGGAGATTTACGCTCTGATGCGTGGCCTGGCCGAGAGTGGCGTAGCCATCCTGATGATCTCTTCTGACATGGAAGAGGTGCTGCACATCAGTGACCGCGTAGCCGTGATGCACGAAGGAGTGCTGACCGGAATCCTTGAGCGCGGGGAGTGCGCGGAAGAAAGCATAATGCGCCTTGCCGTCGGCAAACACGCCGCCTAATCAGGAGGATTAACCAGGTGATTGGCACGAGACTTTTGCGAAGAACCGGTGAGCGAGGAGGCAGTCTCGCCCTCGTGTTTGCTTTATGTGCGGGCGTAACGGCCCCATTGATTGCCGGCACAAGTCAAAGAGCAAAAGCACGAATCGCAAAGCGTCCGTTTGGAAAACTGCCGGACGGCACGGCGGTTGATATCTACACGTTAAAAAACAGCAACGGGCTGGAGGTGGAGATCACCAATTACGGCGGAGCCGTGGTAGCGATCAGGACACCGGATCGCCGCGGGCGGAAGGTTGATATCGCCCTCGGCTACGACGATCCGAGCGGGTACGTGGCCGACACGTCCTACTTCGGCGCGCTCGTCGGTCGTTATGCGAATCGTATCGCGCAAGGAAAATTCAGACTGAACGGCGTCGAGTACCAGCTCGCGCGGAACAACGGCGTCAACCACTTGCACGGGGGAGTGCGAGGCTTCAACAAGGTTGTGTGGCAGGCACACGAGACGCCCCGCTCGGACGGCGTCGCGTTGGAACTCACCTATCTCAGCAAGGATACCGAGGAAGGCTATCCCGGCAACCTCGCTGTGACAGTGACCTACGTCCTGTCGAACGCGAACGAGTTGCGGCTTGAATACACCGCAACTACCGACAAAGAAACAGTTGTCAATCTCACACACCACTCCTACTTCAACCTCGCAGGCGCGGGAGCGGGCGACGTTCTCCGTCACGAGGTGAAGATCAACGCCGACAGATTCACCCCTGTAGACGAGACGCTGATCCCGACCGGAGAGATAAAAGCTGTCAAGGGGACACCGTTCGACTTCAGCCGGGCGACTGCTATCGGCAGCCGCATCAACCAGGCTGATGATCAGTTGGTCCTCGGTAAAGGGTATGACCACAACTTCGTTCTGAACAAGAAGGCGCAAGAGCTTTCGCTGGCGGCAAACGTTTACGAACCCGCAAGTGGACGAGTGCTGGAGATGTGGACGACCGAGCCGGGGATGCAGCTCTATACGGGGAATTTTCTCGACAAGGTTCGCGGTAAGGCGGGCAAGTTTGACGACTGGCGAGGCGGGTTTTGTCTTGAGGCGCAGCACTTTCCCGACTCGCCGAACAAGCCCGCGTTCCCCACGACGGTACTTAAACCGGGAGAGCGTTATACACAGACGACCGTCTATAAATTCACGGTCAGAGGAGCCAAGGAGAAGCCTTGAAAAAAGAACTCGGCACATTCATCCTGCTCGTAGTGTTGTGTGTGGTCGTGGCAATACTCCAACCGCAATTTCTCTCGCCGGCCAACCTGCAAAACATGGCGCGACAAATCGGCATGTATGGCATCTTCAGCCTCGGCATCGGGATCGTAATCATCACCGGCGGCATTGATCTTTCAGTCGGGTCGGTCTTCGCGCTCCTGGGTGTCCTGCTCTCGCTAATGTTGACCACGTGGGTGTGGCCGGCGGCCCTGGCGGTCGTCGTTGTTATCGGCATCGCTATGGCGATCGGCGCGCTGCACGGTCTGCTAATCACGAAGCTTCGCATCCAGCCATTTATTGTGACGCTTTGCGGGCTACTCTTTTACCGGGGGCTGGCGCGCTTCATAGCCAATGATGAGACAAAGGGGCTCGGCGGCGCGGGTAACTTCGAGTGGCTGCGCGAGCTTGCCACCGGCGTCGTATTCGGCATCCCGATGCCCTTCGTCCTGCTCATCGTCATCAGCGCCGCTATGTGGGTTCTGCTGCATCGCTCGGTCTACGGGCGCTACCTGTACGCCGTGGGCCGCAACGAAATGGCGGCGCGCTATTCCGGCATCAACTCGGCCCGCATCATCGCCAGCGCTTACATCCTCCTCGGACTGGTGACAGGCATCTCAGCTATCCTCTTCGCGTTTTACACGAACTCGATCTCGCCCTC
>JBPCIQ010000072.1:0-28409 GCA_051006135.1 Pyrinomonadaceae bacterium
CCTCGCACGTCACCTTCGGTTATGATCAGCTGAGACGATTCATCACGAGTCACGTTCGCGGCGGCAGGCCCGCTCGAAGTGCGGGGAAGGGGTTCCAGCAAAGGCCGTGCTGTCGTGGAATTTGAGACGCCCGGCGCGGGGCCGCTCTGGTCGTCGGCGGGAAGCGCTTTGTCGAGCACGTCACGCACCAGGGCTCGAATACGGTCGCGGTTTGATTGATCGTTTGGCATCTGGGAGGTGACCGCTATCTCAATCCATCATTGCTGGTCGGCAGTGGACCTCCAGCCAGGCCGTCGCACGGCACTCAAAGAAAAACCAAAGCTTTGCCGGACGAAGGAGATTACGACAGAGACTCGTCGCGCAGATCCAATAACCTTCCCGTCGCTGCTACGATTCTGCCTGAGCGCACAGTGAAATCAACACGGCCCACGTAGATGCCGCTCTTGCCCACCTGGAAGATTAATGTCTCTTTGCCCGAGGGCTGTCTCACGCTAACCGGTTTTTCCATAAACGTATGATTATGTCCGCTGGCGATAAAATCAATGTGGTCGACCTGCGCAGCCACCTGCGAATCACCCACTACCCCCGCTCTTGGTTCTGGGTTGTAGCCGAGGTGCGACATGGCCACGATCAGCGAGCAGCGTTCCGCCTCTTTCAGAACCTTTACCACTTCTCGCGAGGCAGCTACCGGATCTCGATAGGTAATGCCTTTAAAATTTGCCGGAGTGATCAAGCCAACTGGACTAATCCCTAATCCAAACAAACCGATGCGAATGTCACCGACCTCACGCACCACATATTGTTTGATTCTATTCTCGAGAGCAGTTCCCCGCACATCATAGTTCGCTGAAACAAGAGGAAATTGTGCAAACTTTGCGGCTGCGGCGAGCGCATCGACACCGTTATCGAATTCATGATTACCCAGGGTACCGGCGTCATATCCAATCTCTGACATGGCCTTGTATTCGACTTCGCCCTTGTAGAAATTGAAATATGGCGTTCCCTGAAAAACATCCCCCGCGTCGATCAGTAAGGTATTCGGATTCTCCTTACGCACGCGTTTTACCAAAGTTGCCCGACGCGCCGCACCCCCTTTGCCGGGATAGAGTTTGTCATTCGCCGACACAGGATCAATCTGCGAGTGAGTATCGTTTGTATGAAGAATTGTAATCAGCGTTTCGCCACGATCGGGCGACAGGAGTGGTGCCGCAAGCGAACCCACGGTTCTGCTCACAGAAAACGGCAGCTCCGGCGTGGCAATAAGGAGGAGACCACCAAAAGCCGATGAGCTCGCTAAGAACTTTCGTCGCGTGATCATTTTGGCGCGCCCTCCCGGTTCGGCCGATCGGGATCAACAGAAACGAACCTGCCATCTAAGGTGGCCTTAATCGGGCGCCCAGCAGCAGTTTGAGCCTTCACATAATCCGTCACTGCATCGCGAAGCGTAATACCCAGCGGCTTGGGGTTTTTTCCCTGCTGCAAGATCACATAATTGCCGCTCGCCAGGTTCAAAAGATAATCAATGGTGACGATTGTGTAAGTCGCTTTGGGATTGATTGCTGTTTCTTGACCGCGCGCATTCAGCAATCTGACGCTGACCATTTCCGGCCGGTTCTCGGCTTTTGGGCGATACTTAATGCGCGCGCCCGACTGCGCATCACGAGCCGAAACCACAACTCCCAACAGTTTCAATAACTGTTCCCCAATTAAATCGATTTCAATCAGCGAGTTCTCGAACGGCAACAGCTCGAAGATATCGGCAGCACGCAACTGGCCCGCGGCAATTGAGTTCTTGCGCAAACCTCCACTGTTTGTAATGGCAAGCAAAACAGGTTTGCCGAGCTTAGCACTTGCCTGCGCTCTTATTGCGTCCGTCACGAAGTTGCCGAGTGTGCCGGCGCCAATTCCGTCCTTCGTTAAATCACCTTCAAGCTTTCCGATCACGACTTCGAGGGCACGCACCTTCGCTCGGTATGGTTTGATAATCCTCTCAAGCGAGGGATCTTCAGGAATCCTGCCATCAACGAGCGTCTTGCTGAAGCTTTCCCTGGCCTTAATTGGAACCGGCGCGGAGCTTGTCGTCCCGGCGCAGGGCGGATCTGAACACGGTTTGCTCGCCGCGCTCTGTTGGGCAAACACTGCGTGCGGAGCAGCCACCAGCACAATTAGCAGCGCTACTTTCACTACCCGCTGATGGATGTGAAACTGGGACTGTCTTGATCTCAGATTTGAGATCTCAAATTTGAAATCTGTTTTATGTGAGTTCAGTTTTGTCTTGGCCATTGACCTAAAGGGAATAGCTTGCATAGTATGTCGCACCACAAGGCACCCGCGCAAATACGAATTTGTTTACGTTGGCGCGCCATTTCATTGGCAGGAGAGAACCTTGGCTTCGTCCGCCCCACACATTACATCCGAATTCAGCAATCCCAATCTCGAAGTGCTTCTTTCAGAGGCGCGGATTCAATCGCGCATTAAGGAGTTGGGCTCCGAGATCACACGCGACTATGCTGGGCGCAACCCGCTGCTCATAGGCGTGCTGAAGGGCGCCTGCTTTTTTCTCAGCGATCTCTTGCGGTCAATCGACACGCGGTTGAGCATCGAGTTTATGGCGATTTCAAGCTATGGATCTTCTACCCGCACATCGGGGGAAGTTCGGATTATGAAAGATCTCGACGTTCCGGTTGAGGGACGTCATATCATCGTGGTGGAGGATATTGTCGATACTGGGCTGACTCTCTCGTACCTTCTTTCCAACTTGAAATCGCGCGGCGCTGCCAGTGTCAAACTTGTTGCGTTGCTGGACAAGTTTGAGCGGCGTGAGCGGGCGGTCGAGATTGACTATCTGGGATTCGAGATCCCCGATCATTTCGTCGTAGGGTATGGGTTGGACTACGCCGAGCGTTACCGCAACCTGCCTTTCATTGCCGTCTTAAAAAACCCGGACGCTACAGCTTGATGAGACCCGCTGCGCCAAAAGCCAATTCGTTTTAAGTGAGGGACCACCTTACAGAAGCCTGCTGGAAAAAACGGAATTGCCGCGCAACGTGCCCTTCGATCCAGTGGCCCGCCTAAAACTTAATCTGAGGAGAGATCAAAGTGAAAAAGTTCTTCGTTTTTTCCATTCTTGCTTTTTACCTCTGTACGATAACTTCATACGCCCAGCAGGATTTTTCGAAGGTGGAAGTAAAGTCCACAAAAGTGGCCGGTAATGTGTATATGCTCGAGGGCTCGGGCGGCAACATTGGAGTCTCTGTCGGAGCCGACGGCATCCTAATCGTCGACGACCAGTTTGCTCCACTTGCCGACAAGATTAAGGCAGCACTGAAAACCCTGGGCGAAGGTAAGTTGAAATTTGTCTTAAACACACACTGGCACGGAGATCACACCGGGGGCAATGCGGTTTTTGGCCCCGAGGCGCCAATCATCGCCCACGATAACGTGCGTAATAGACTGGCGACTGAACAAAAATCCGAGTTCTTCAAACGCTCGACACCCGCTTCGCCAAAAGAAGCCCTACCGGTAATAACATTTGGACAATCTTTGTCGGTTCATTTCAATGGCGAGGAAATACGGGTCATCCATTTCCCTCACGGTCACACCGATGGCGACAGCGTAATCTTTTTTACCGGCTCGAACGTAGTTCATATGGGCGATGATTTTTTTGCCGGGCGCTTCCCTTTTGTCGATCTGGAGAGTGGTGGCAATGTCGAGGGGTTGATTAAGAACGTCGGTGAGATTCTTGCCAAGCTGCCCGCTGGTGTGAAAATCATTCCCGGTCACGGCCCGATTTCGACCGCTGAGGATCTTAAGCTTTACCATCGCATGCTGGTGGAAACCAGCGAGGTCGTGCGCAAGAAACTTGCTGCTAATAAAACCCTGGACCAGATTAAGACGGAAGGTTTACCTGAAGAATGGAAAGCGTGGGGAACAGGTTTTATCAAGACTGAGGTGTGGATCGAGACGATCTATCGGAGCCTGAGAGTGCATACTGGGCAGAGATAGGTGACGGCTTCTCAAGCAAAGACCACCACTGCAACTTGGCGTTTCGACGCTAAACTCGAACGATGAACCTTTATCCGTTCAATCTCGTGGAGAGTTTCCGCAGTAAAATAGTTCTCTCCACAATGTGGACAGGATATCATTGGAATGTCTTCAATTAGGAGAAGTCTCGCTCCTCTGCCGTAACTTCGCGTCACATAACGAATTTGGGCGCCTCTTTTTCCACAGATGTCGCACGTGATGCTGCGATTTTTTTGTGCCCGCTCAATCGGCATAGGTCGTGATGATAACTGCCACCTCGTCGGAGTTTCAGGAAGGATC
Source organism: Pyrinomonadaceae bacterium (assembly GCA_051006135.1). GTDB lineage: Bacteria > Acidobacteriota > Blastocatellia > Pyrinomonadales > Pyrinomonadaceae > PSRF01. The sequence goes on from JBPCIQ010000072.1 coordinate 4,324, forward strand.
AGAGCGGTGGATCTGAATTAGCAGGACATCTATCATCAACTAGTGAGCGGCTCCAAAAAGCTCTGCCCGGCCGTCAACCTCAATCCAAAATTCTCGGCAATCGTCTGACCGATATCTGCGAGCGAATCTCGGATGCCGAGATCAACTCCCCGCATAGCAGTCTTTCCATAAGCAAGGAGAGGGGCGTATTCGCGAGTGTGATCGCTTCCCCGGAACGTCGGATCGTTTCCGTGGTCGGCGGTGAGTATCATTAGATCGTCATCGTTCATTGCCGATTCGATCTCCGGCAGACGCGAATCAAAGTGCTCGAGAGCTCGGGCAAAACCTTCGGTATCGCGGCGGTGGCCATACAGCATATCGAAGTCAACTAGATTGGAGAATATAAGTCCTCGCGACTTTGCTTTCAGCGCGTTGATGGTCTGATCGATTGCTTGTTCGTTATTCTTGGCAGTCAGGTCCTGCGTCACACCGTTAGAGTCGTAGATTGAAGCAATCTTTCCAATGCACACCACGTCCAAACCTTCATCCTCTAAAGCCACTAACAAGTTATCGCGCGGTGGCGGCACCGCATAATCGTGGCGATTTTCAGTGCGGAAGAATGAACCATTCTCACCTAAGAAAGGACGCGCGATGACGCGGCCGACTCGGTGCTTGCCATCCAGAAGACGGCGCGCGGTTTCGCAGATCTCGTAAAGTTGATTAAGTGGCACTACTTCTTCGTGAGTGGCAATCTGAAATACCGAATCACCGGAAGTGTAAACGATGGGTTTGGCGGTTTTGACGTGTTCCGCCCCCAACTCTTTGATGATCTCCGTGCCTGAAGCAGGGACGTTTCCAAGGATTCCCGGCACTCCCGTCATACTAATGAATTGATTGATTACCTCGGCAGGAAATCCGTTCGGATATGTTGGAAACGCTTTTTCAAGGATAATTCCGGCCATCTCCCAATGACCGGTTGTTGTATCTTTTCCGTTTGAGCGCAATGCACAGCGTCCGTACGAACCGTCAGGAGATGTCAATGGAGCGATGCCTTTTAATGGGCGAATATTACCGAGGCCGTAACGCTGCAAATTTGGCAGTCGGACCTTTCGCGATTTGAGTATGTGGCCCAGGGTATCCGAGCCCCCGTCGCCCCATTCGCGTGCGTCAGGCATCTCGCCGATGCCGGCGCCATCCAGCACGATCAAGATTATTCGATTGAAATCGTTGTTAGTAGTCACGTTTAAACTACTATCCTTTCGGTGCGTAGTAACCGACGCGAGAGCGAACTTGCGGCTTGTCTTGCACACCGCGCACCTCAACGCGAATGGTGCGAAACTTACCGTCACGCAGTTTGTTTGTCGGGTAATAACCCAAACTGTATTGCGTTCCGATCTCAGTAGCCACGTGCGCGAAAGCGGCCCGAGCATCCTGCAAACTGGCCGCGATAAAACTCTTCCCGCCGCTTGCTTTCGCGAGGTCGTTCATTTCGCGTCGAGCCAGATTGTAGAGGTCACGGCTGATCTGCATCCGCTCAAACTGACCCATCTCGCAAAAATTACTGAATTCGTCTGAATTTGCGCGCGGGACAAAGATCTTACGGTAGCGCTGCAGCTGTTTTGCGGAGAGACTCAAGCGGCCATCATCCTGACAGTCTTTCAGTAAACGGTCTTCCACGAAATCTTCGGTATTGACCTGAATGAAGTAACACGCGACTCCGGATTGGGTCAGCTTTGCCCTTGCGACTGCGAAATCAGTGTCGCTTGTAGAATCCACTCCATCAGTCAACGCGACAACTGCCCGGCGTCCGCGTACGTCTTCTGGCACCGGCTCGCGAAAAACGTCTTGCACTATACGATCGAGAGCGTCGTAAAACGGGGTGCCGTTGGCGGACCCCAAGCCTTCGATCGCCTTTTGAAGCAACTTACGATCTCCCGTGAGCCGTGATAGTACGTCGACGACGGCGATTTGAGAATTGCCACTTCGCGCCGTATTGAAGGCTACGATCGCAACGCGATCACCGGGGCGCAAGGCGTTGATGAAGGCGTTTGCCGCCTGGCGGATGAGGGCTACATCAGCGCGCGCCGAGCCTGAGGTGTCTAACAGAAGAGCAATTTCAAACGGTGTCTCAGTGGTCCCAAAGTTTGCTATCGATTGTAGCTGGCCATCCTCGAACAATTGAAAATTCTCACGGCGCAGTCCTGCCAACGGGCGTCCGGATCCGTTGGTGATCACGGCGGGCACTGAAACCAGTTGGGTTTCAACGCGCACAACATCGCCGTCATCTACTTCTTCAATCGAAGCGTTTGGCATGTCCTGGGTTGCAGGCGCCGGGTTCTGAGCTCCGTTTACTCGGCGGGGCCGCTGCTGTTTGTCCTGGCAATAAGCATTGGGCAGATTGCCAAACGGGGGTAACGACAGTAGGAAAAAGGCTGAGCAACTGAGAAACTTTAAAGTGCAGGTTGTTCTTGAGTGCATAAGGATAAAACCAGAATGAGAATTTGTGATTAAACTATAGCTGGAAATCCTGAGAGTGCAAACGCAGACACGCGGCTCTAGTTCCCAAACCGCACCAATCCCAAATGAACTCGACGAGTGATGGGTCAGCTTGAACAGATCCCTTATTCGCCCTGGAATCAGGTGACTCGTCCCTTATTAAGTTCCTCATCAAGGGGCGTCATGGATCAGATGGCGTCCGCCTGTGGCGAAGAGAATTCGCTGGGTTGCTGACTCTCATTCACACCCTGGCTTTAGCCCGGTGATAACGCGCCTCGTGATTTCCCGGAAGCAAAACCGTTAAACGGTCCCACGAACTCGCGTTGACACCGGGCTAAAGCCGCGGTGTGAATCAGATAATTTCGAACCAAACTGACCCGCTACCCAACCAACGGTCAACCTTGACAGGCCCGCTTTGGTTCTCTAGCATGACGATTCGTTTGCTGGAATCCACCCTGACGGTGGCAATAGGGATTGTAGTTCTTTGAGTGGGTGCGGCCAAAGAAGGGTTCAATGGGAGGACGCTCCAGCCAGTCGGATTTGACAGATTAGGATGTCTGTCCCACTATCATAGGCACGTATGTCAATGGTAGACGGCTTCCCTTACAAGGAAGAGGTTGGGGGTTCGAGTCCCTCCGTGCCTACCATCGTTAGTATTGGACAAACCTTCAGTTGGTCGCCAAGTGACAGCAACGACAACTCAAGTTTGTCGGACCTTTGAAAATTCGAGTTATTGCGGAGTCGTAGTTCAGTTGGTTAGAACGCCGGCCTGTCACGTCGGAGGTCGCGGGTTCGAATCCCGTCGGCTCCGCCACTTTCTTAAATCAATAAATGTAGGTTACCTCCGAAGTCGCAGATTTCAACTCACCGGCCTGCATCCTTAAGATAAGCAAAGCAAACTGCGTTTGATGCCTACCTGATCTTGAACTTAACCGCCAGGCTACTTGAGCAGCCCAAAAAACCGTTGAAACGGTTCTCCGATTCGGTTTGGCCGTTGCATCACCGGGCTAAAGCCCCGGTGTGAATGAGAGGTCCAGAACGTCTCTTGCCGACAGGCTCACAGTTCGGGCCCGCCCCGAGCTCTAACGGACTTTTACTTTCTAACAAATCAGGGCGCTACCAGGTTCCCACGAAAAAATTTCTCGTTGTCGTTAGGGGTTTCAAGCGCATTTCTCGCGTTAACAGTTGAAGGCCATTCAAAGTGCCGATCCCGCACGACAAAGGAGCCTCGCCGGAAAGAAGATGCACGCTGGACACGAACAAGAAACGAGTCAGGAGGAAGAGTCGCATGGCCGCCTCAAGATCAAAGACTTTAACCCCCCGGTCAGGTAACTTGACAGCGAAGAGCCAAACGAGACAAAAAGGGCACCAGATAACCATCCTCTGGCCCCAGGCTGAGAAGCCTGCCTTTCCGGCCCGACCATGGTTGACCAAACGCGAAGACGACCGCCAATTGAACCAATGCAGGAAATGACCGAAGTGATTCTTCAGGTGAAGATCATTTGCGTTCCGCCCCCCTCGAGACGTCGGGCGAGTAGAGCCGAATTTAAGCTGTTAAAAGAATCGCCTTCGAGCGAACGTGTATGAACTGTCGAGTTATCGATTCATACCAACAACCCCCAAACCAAAAAAGGAGCACTCATGAAACTGAAACTTCAAACCTGCGCAGCCATCGCCATCGCTGCCATCATGCTTGCAGCACCCGCCAGCGTCAGCGCCGATGCTGTGAGCGATTGGAATAAAATCACCGTACAAGCGGTCTTGACAGCTGGTTCGCTGCGCCCAGGTCCGACCGGAGTCCTCGACACTGCGATGGTCCAAGCTGCCGTTTACGACGCCGTCCAGGCGATCGTCGGAGAGTTTGAACCGTATCACGTACACATCCCGGGAGCCTCCGGTTCCCCGGCGGCCGCCACCGCCAAGGCTGCGCACGACGTGCTCGTCAACCGCTTTCCTGCGCAGACCGCGTCCCTCGACGCGATTTACCTCCAGTATCTTGCCGCGAACAACCTGGACGCGAACGACCCTGGGGTAGCCGTGGGGGCGATCGCCGCTGCCGGTATCATCGCCTTACGGGCCAATGACGGGAGTTTCCCTAACCCACCACCGCCGCCCTTCTTCGGTGGCACCGACCCCGGCGTCTGGCGCCCTACACCTCCGGCCTTCGCGCCGATGCTCGCACCGTGGCTGGGCAACGTCACTCCATTCACGCTAACCAGCCCTTCACAATTCCTTGCCCCGCCGCCGCCTGGTTTGAACACCGGCGCTTACACCAGGGACTATAACGAGGTTAAAGCTGTAGGAGCCCTTAACAACAGCACCCGTACCCCCGAGCAGACCGACATGGCTCATTTCTGGAACGCTAACTACGGTGTGGTCTTGAACCAAGTCCTTAGGGACATCGCCGGCGTGCACGTCGACAACATTAGTGAGAGTGCCAGGCTCTTCGCCTTGGCTGACATGGCGATGGCCGACGCGATAATCACCGCCTGGAACAGTAAGAACACCTTCGTGTTCTGGCGGCCGTACACCGCCATTCGAGAGGGGAACAACGACGGCAACAAGCACACGGTCGGCGACGCGACCTGGCTGCCTCTGATCGTCAACCCGCCTTATCCTGAACACACCTCGGGCGCAAATAATATTTCCAGTGCCGCGCTCCATTCCCTTAGGCTCTTCTTCGGGAAGGACAAAATGACCTTCTCTGTGACGACCACCAATCTGGGGCCGACCAACATGGACACGCGCACGTTTAACCGCTTCTCGGATGCGAGGCAGGAAGTGATCGACGCCCGTATCTACCTGGGCATCCACTTCCGTTTTGCGGACGCAGATGCAGGGAAGCAGGGCGGACAAGTGGCTCGCTGGGCCTTCAAGAACTTGCTGCGACCTGTGCACGATGACGACGATGATAGTGATGACAACGATTGATAAATGAGAGCACGCGCCCGCCGGCGCCGATCAGCAGAACGCCACAAATCGGCACCGGCGTTGGCGATTAAACTAAGCCGCCTTTTGTTCTGACTTAATATTCCCGCCAGATGGTCAGTGATCAGGCTCTCGTCCCATGCGCCGGAGGTCACCCTGCCCATGGAGTACATAATCGATCGCCCTGGCAACGCTTTGCTCGTTCCACAGTTTTGCTGCCTTTCCGTGCCCAGGGGCTAAACCCGTGCAACCATAGACCATCCTCTCTTAACTGCCTCGTCGCGTTTGCTTTGAAGGCAGTAAGCACCTGTTCGGATTTGCGATTCGCAGTCACGACGGTATGGACGTGATTTGTGCGGACGTTGAATGCAAACAGCGACCACTTGCGCATTCCACAAGTCTCACGAATTGCGGCTTCAATCGCTTTCCGTTGACTCGCTCCCAGGATTAGCGGCTTGGTCCTGAGTTGCTGCTGGTTGTAACGATGCCATTTTGCGTTGGGGGAATGTAGGGTGAGCGATAGCGATTGTGAAACCGATCGATTGACCCGCGCTCGTCGCCGTGCAGTCACGTGCCGTAGGTGCAAAAGGAGATGAGGTAAGCAAGAGGATTATCCGTGTCGTTCCACATGATGAGGATGAGGAAACTAAGCTGCGATGAGATCATCCTGGCAGAGGTGGATCTGGCCTGTCAACACGCTCAGCAACACCGAGAGTCCCGCTGCGGATCCTTGACCCGACGTTACCGCGTGGCGGTACTGACTTCATGCCACTGCAAATCGCGATGCGCAGCGTTGCAGACGTCACCCGGGTGATGGGACGTCATACCACTGTGACTTGTAATACGCAGCATTTGCTCACGCGGTGGCGTCGGGTCAGCGATCCGCATTCTCAGTGTCATTGAGGTCAGTACCGTCACGCGGCAGCGTCGGGTCAGCGATCCGCATTCCCAGTGTCATGAGGTCAGTACCGTAACGCGGTTCTATGAAAGGGATGTCAAGAAAAACTTCACCTTAGCCGCCGAAAAGCTCTGGCAGCTAGCCATGTACCGTACCCGAAGCCACGTACCGTCATCACCACGTCTCCTTGTTGACCGTTTTTTGCTTTGCTTTTGCTTTGCCTGATCTGAATAGCCGTTATTCGTGGTCACTTAAAGCGTGCCAACCATGGTTCTATCTGCGACTCCAGTCTGCTGACTGGGCCCATGACTATTTCTGGTTATGCGTGGGGGCATATAGTAGCGTATGGTCCTTAGCAGCTTGCCCGGGACATCCGCGCGTTACTGATACTCACCCACGACCCCTGTATCTGGCGCAAAAGCATTTGAACGGTCTCAGCCGCGACGAGCTTCAGCAAGCAGCAGTGACTACGAGAGTCTTTGTCCGCACTCGCTTACGCCGCGGGCTGTTTTTTCATCCTTTCGACATTGAATTTCTCTCCACGTTTCCAGAGGCTTAAGGTGATCGCTACTAACTGTCTGGCGATCGTCAAACGCGCTAGCGCGGGATCCATTCCTTGCTTCAGCCGGGCTTCATAACCCGCCCGAAAAGGTTCGCTGTGACAAGCACTGGTGGCCGCCATTGAAGACCCGCTTTAAGAGATGATTATGATTGCGATTCAAGCCCCGGGTAGCTACCGGTCGGCGACTGCGGCGCAACACCCCATTAACTACCTCCTGATCCGCCGTCGAGCGCGTCACCACTGCCAGGCCTACGTAGGTCCAAAACTGTCGTTTAGTGCGAAAGCGATGCGGCGTACCCACTACCGCCAACAGCTGCGCCACGCTTAGCGCACCCAACCGCGGCACACCATTTTCGGGAAAAACATTTCATCACGGGCTGTTTTTTTTGGGCAGACGATATTCCTCAAGGATTGGCTGTTACGTCTTTCGACCGTTGTCGCGCTTCCGCGCCGCGTGCTAGATTCACCGTTGGACGACCGATGTGAGTAATGAACACGCCAGGCGAGCATTTTTGAAGCAACCTATGATCGCAGCTTCGGACGACGAACCCGGCATCCCCGCGGACTGGTTTGACGAGTTCGAGGCTGCAGCTCGGCGTCCGCTCGAAATCAGAATGCGCTACAGCTTCATTCGCACTTACAAGCCTGGGCTGGACGACGCCACTTATCGCTCGTTCGACACGATGGAAGAATATCGCCGCTGGTGCGAAGAGAACCTGCCGACATGGTTGGGATATGGGCGCGTTTGAATATCGCCAGGCGCAGGAGATCCGAGACGCCTTTAGCCGGCACAACGTTCGGTATCTCTTCATTGGTAAATCCGGCGCGATTCTGCTCGGGTTTCCCGATACCACACAGGACGCAGACCTATTCCCGGACCGCTCCCCGGAGAATGGACGCGCCATAGTGACGGCTTTGCAAGAGCTAGGGTTTCAGCTGAGCGATGAGCAGGCAACCGAAATTGAGCGTGGCAAGGATTTCATTCAACTAAAGAATGGGCCGTTTGACCTCGACTTGATCTTTGCGCCGGATGGAATCGAACGATTTGAAGATGCCTGGCGTCGGCGCGTTGATGTCGAAGGCTTCCCTGTCTGCCATCCAGACGACATCATCGCCAGCAAAGCAGCCGCCAACCGCCAACGCGATCGAGAGTCTCTGCCACGGCTCAGAGCCTTTCGGGAATACTGGCTTAAGCACAAGAAAACATAATGTATGTTGAGGTTTTCTTTGTACGCCAGGTTGGAGGGCCTTAGAGGCAATTTAGCAACTTCTCCTGCGTTTCCTTTTCGTTAACAGGTTTGGATTCAGCAAAGTTATACGGCTGTCGTCGCATGTCGTCAGTTAGCAGCCGATCCTTCTCGGCACCGCGCAGATATTCCATGAAGACAAATCGTGCAACTATGTAGCAGTACCTTGCGGTCGGCGTATCGCTCTCAGTAATTCCTTCTTCTTCAATGCGACGAGCCACTCGGTTCAAAGTTTCAACCGTCAGCTCGTCGGCTGACGAGCAGTTCTTGCGTCGAAGTACGCCACCAGACGACGACGCTTCTCCAAATACTTTCGCCCGTCCGAGCTTTCGCCCTCGTCCAACCAATCGAGGAGTCTTTCAAAAGCAGGCGGAGTAAGAGCCCAGTTTTTCTTGTGCTCTAGCTTTCGCGCAGAAAACTCACTCATGGTTTCGCTAGCCTCTGATCCGTTTGGGCTCAAGATTAGCCCTCGCGGTGGAACTAGGGTCTGGGTTCCGCGAGTATTAGACGGGGATTTAGGCTTCGCCGGCCAGTTCCTGACAAAACGAAACGTCTTTCGCTACCGGGTCGAGGGTGGTTTTACTTCAAGAACAGTGACGACTTTTCCGGTAAAGGCATTGATCTCACCACCTCTGTTCCACTAAGGTAAGTTCGCACCAAGATAAATTGCATCGTAACGCATCAGTCGAGTTATTCAACCCAAGGCGGTGTGTGTGCTGGGAACCCGGAGGACACCTTTCCGAAGTTGAGACGCGAAATGATTTCGGTTGCTGAAGCCATTCAAATCGTCCAGGAGCAGACTCGTGCCCTGCCGCCGGAGCGAGTGTGGCTCCAGGACGCGGTCGGGCGAATCCTCGCTGAAGACATCATCGCTGATACCGATTTGCCTCCTTTCGATCGCTCGCAAATGGACGGTTATGCCGTGCAAGCGGTTGACACTCAGAATGCTCCCGTACGACTGCGCATCGCCGGCGAGTCAGCGGCAGGTCGGGGCTGGCACCAACAAATGAATGCAGGCGAGGCCGTCAGGATTATGACGGGTGCTCCATTGCCCGCAGGCGCTGACAGTGTTCAGCAAGTAGAACTGACACGCGAAAGTGAGGGCTTCGTTGAGATTCTCGAGTCCGTGCAAACGGGTCGGGCCATTGTCAGGCGCGCCGGTGAGATAGAAAAAGGCGCCACCGTTTTGCGCGCCGGTGAACCAATCGGCGCCGCGACGGTGGCCGCGCTAGCTTCATTTGGTTGCGCACAAGTGATGGTCGGGCGACGCCCTCGGGTAGCTGTACTCGCCACCGGCAGCGAGTTGGTGCCGGTGGACCAAACACCTGGTCGGGATCAGATTCGGGACTCCAACAATTATTCGATTGGTGCCTACGCCGAACTTGCCGGAGCGCTAGTTGAGCGCCTGCCGCTTGCCGGCGATGACACAACGTATTTGATGAACCAAATTGCGGAGGCTGCAACAAGGTCCGACGTAGTGGTTACCTCGGGTGGCGTTTCCATGGGAGTCTACGACTTTACCAAGACCGCGTTAACGGAACTCAACAGTGAGATTTTCTTTGAACGGGTTTCCCTGCGCCCCGGGAAGCCAACTGTTTTTGCGCGTCTGCCGGGTGGTACACTCGTCTTCGGCCTTCCGGGAAATCCTGTTTCTGTTTCTGTCACCTTCAATCTGTTTGCGCGCACGGCACTGTTGGCAATGCAGGGAGCAAAGGAGACCGCTCTGTTCGAGGATAGGGCGGTGCTCGCTCGCGGTGTTAAGGGATCGGTTGAGCGAGAGAGTTATCTGCCGGCGCGGTTAAGAACGAGTGAAGAAGGCTACCTACTGGCTGATCCTTTAAAGTGGGGCGGTTCATCGGACTTTGTTGCGTTCACTCAAGCCCAGGCATTACTGATCGTCCCTCAGGGTGAAAAACCCCTCGCCGAGGGTACGAGGATCAAGGTGGTGCGACTGCCCAGCTAGATCGTGATCAAGCGCGGTTTGCAACGGCCCTCAATAGAAATCGCTGCAATTCTTTCCGTCACCACCTTCAGGTCTGCAAAGCCTGGCAATCTCTCGACACGTTGGCTCACTGTTTGATCAAAGGTCCTAACGCCGCTCTCTCCGTTGAAGAGCGTAGCAATGACATAATCCGTATCTTTCTGTAGCTTGGGTCCCTGCCCCACAGGCGTCCAGAATTTATCAATCATGAACCGTGAAAGCCTGCGAGAGAAGTCAGAACCTTCCAGTCTCAAACGAGCGATTTGCCAGTAAAAATTAGAGTGAATTGATTCTTCCTGGGCGATCGCGCGCAGCAACTGCTCCAGCACCGGATGACCGGCGAGCCTCCATAAGCTGCGATAACCCTGTAACGTCGTCATCTCGTTGATTGCGCCCCAAACCATGTGCACCCCTGACACGTGTTTACCGAACATTCTGATAATTAATGACCCGATGTAATTCTCGATCGTATAACTGCGCGGGATCGAAGCTCTCGCTTCGTTCCACCAGTTGTCGCTTGTGGGGATACCTGCTTCATTGAGAAAGCGATTGAGTAAATTCGCGTGCTCCAACTCTTCTACGCCCCAGCGATCCATAAACTTGCGGATGTATGGGTTTCTGCCGGTTGGCGTGCGCAATAACTCTTCATAATAAACCGCAGTAAAGCTTTCGACATCGCGCATATATAAAAGCACCGGCACGAACGCCGGATTGATTGGATAATTCTGAATCTCATGCCAGGGAATGGTATTGATGAACTCTTTACTCAAAGCCCGGGGCTGGCGCTCATACCATTCGAGCACGTCTTTATCTGTTTCGAACATGGAGGAACCTCCGACTAAGGCTTATTGCTACTTTTCCTAATTCCTTACGATGATGGCCCTCAGACTGGATTTTAGAAGGATGATTATTCTGTTATGCTGGCCAAAAGGCAATAGAGAAATATGGGAAGCCCAAAAACCAGCTTTTCTACCGCATTCGCAGATCGCGCCGCGGAGACTCTCCGAGCAACACCTCACGTGGATGACAAAGTCACCGCCATGGCCCACGAGTCGATCTACGACACTGTTCTCACGATTCTTACTTCGGTTCCGGCAGGCAAAGTTTTGGATGTTCCGGCGGGTGAAGGAGCTCTCGCCTTGCGCTTAGTAAACGCGGGATTCGATGTCCGATGTTGCGATCTCTATCCAGAAATATTTCGCCTGAAGGATGTCGAAATACGTGGGGGCAATCTGGAAGGGCGGCTCGACTATGAAGATGCCTCTTTTGATTCCATTGTTTGTGTCGAAGGACTCGAACATGCTGAGAGTCCGCAAAATGCCATTCGGGAATTTGCTCGCCTGCTCCGGCGAGGGGGCCATTTGATTGTTAGCGTACCAAACATACTTAACGTCGAGGAGCGAATGAAATGGCTTTTGTATGGCTACACTTCACATTTCAAGCCATTAAGTGCTGAACAACTGGTAAAGGCGCGTGCCACTTTTGGCGATCGACTGGAAATTACTTTACACATCAATCCCATCGGCTATTCTGAATTGCGCTACACGCTGGAGAAGCACGGGTTCGAAATTATCAAGCTTTATCGTGACAAACCGAAGTCCAGGGCATGGCTTTACTGGCCCATTGTTGCGCTTATCAGGTTCCTTGGACTGCTAAATCCTGCTGAAAAACGGCGGGAGCGATGGTCGGATGAACTGCAGTCCGATGAAGTGCTAATGGGCGGGAATACCTTAATCGTTCATGGGGTCCGGCGCTGAGAAAATAACGCTGAAAGCGTTCGCTAATTGGAGCCCAGGGGTTGCTACCCTGGGTCTACACACATCCAAAGATTAGTAACGCCGAAGGTGTTGGCTAAATTGCGGGCAACAGCCGACTCGCGAACTCTTTCAGAGTTTCGAAACTATTGAGAACTGGAGTCCCAGGGTTGAAGCACCCCCTGGGCTCCAACTAGCCAACGCTTTCAGCGTAATTCATGTCGGGTTCTGACACGGGCTCGCTTGCCCAAGCTCTCGATGGCATTCAGATGAATTCGCTTACACACTTAGATGAAGAAGGTCGTGTCCGCATGGTTGATACCGGTGCGAAGCCTGTCACTGCCCGCAGGGCGATCGCCTCGGCTCGCGTCTTGATGTCGAAAGAAACGGTGGCAGCAGTACGCGAACACCGAACACCTAAGGGCGATCCTCTGGAAACCGCACGTCTCGCGGGCATCATGGCAGCTAAGCGAACCGCGGATCTTATCCCGCTTTGCCACCCACTTCCGTTAACCCAAATCGATGTGAAGGCACGGCTGGACGATGACGGCGTCTACCTTGAATCAGAGGTTTCCACAAATGCCCAAACTGGAGTTGAGATGGAAGCGCTGACTGCAGTCTCAATTGCGGCCTTAACCATCTACGACATGTGTAAGGCGGTGGAAAAAGGAATGACCATTACTGACGTGCGGCTGGAGAGCAAAACCGGTGGCAAATCAGGTGATTACGCCCGGTAAGTCTTAGTTTCGAAGGATTTGAAACATCGACAATTTCTTTGTCGTTTAGGGAAGAGCGTGCCTTAGTGGACCTTACAGGTCTTTAACAGGTACGTGGCCGGCGAAACCCTTCTTGAACTGGAGAGTAAGATATGAGAGTGAGTATTTCGAGAGACGCGCGTCCCCAGGCAATCACCCTGCTAGCCGCGGCGGCAATCTCAATCGTGCTCTGGTTCATTCCCTTTGCCGAATTGTTGACCTATCCCTTCAGGATCTTCGTGACCTTCATTCATGAAGGTGGGCATGCCATCGCGGCATTGCTGACTGGAAACTCGGTCGGTAGCTTGAGCGTGGCTATGAACGCCAGCGGCGAGACGTATACGACAAAGGGTGGCCTGCTGTCTCAGACGTTCATTGCCAGTGCGGGTTATATCGGCTCGATGGCCTATGGCGCACTACTTCTTATTCTGATCCGTAAAGCAATCGCGGCTCGCATCGTGCTGATCGGATCGGCCGGGTTGATCTTCGCGCTGACGTTGATCTTCGGGATCCTTAAACCAATCGTGTCGTGGGGCGCTCTCTCCGGCATTCCCTTCACGTTTTTGGCGGGTACCATTCTCGCGATCTGTCTGATTGGTGTGGCCAGATACGCGAGTCCGAGAGTTGCCACTTTCTTCGTTAGTTTTCTGGCAGTACAGTGCGTCCTAAACGCCCTGCTCGATTTGAAAACGGTCTTCTTTCTTTCTTCCCCATTCGCGCCTAATGTGCCCACTGACGCGGTAAACATGGCGAATGCCACCGGCGTTCCCGCCCTCTTCTGGGCCATCATCTGGATCGCACTAGCGTTTGTAATCCTCTGGATAGCGATGCGCCTATACGTCACCGGCCGCGATGCGGCCGGCCAGCCCGATCTTCCATTTGAAGAGCCGATCGCCTAACGTACAACTCATTACTTTCCGATACCCTTTAATAGTCTGATTTACCGACATGCTCTTAGGTCGGTTCTTGCTTCCTCGCCGTCGCACAGGCGGCAATCCGTCTTGCTGCGACTTAATGAGGTCATCAGTACCACCACGCGGCAGAGGTTTTACCACGCGGTGGAGAGTGTGTGACGCGTTTTCAGAACTGCAGTTTGTAGCGAGCAGTGACACTCCTGCCGGGCCCGTCGATACCCCAGCCCGGATTGCGGTGGCTCTTGTCGAAAATATTCTCGAAGTCGATTGAGATTTCCTGATCCTCGGTGAATCGAAAGGCGCCGCGCAGATTGATTAGTGCGTAGCCGGGGATCGCGGTAAACAGCGGCGCCGATAATGCGGAGCCAAGCACACGGTTCTGGACTTGGGCTAATGTTTCACCGGTGGCTATCAGGACGCCGCCTGCCGATCCGCATTGACCATCCGTGCCCGGAGTAGTCAAACCACGCACGCACGCACCTCGACGGAAGAAATTCTGTATGTTTGTGCGCGAGCGACTTGCTCCAGTGCGCCGGTCAGATAGATCCAGAGATGAGAGGCGATCCTGACGACCTGCCAGCATTGAATAAGCCTCAATCCAGTAACGTTTGGCGGTCGGCCTGTAACGCAGACTCAGGAAGCCCAGTTGCGGTGGAAGGCCCGCACCGCCGAGGTTTGGCGGTTCTCCTGTCAATCTGTCTTCCGCACGCACGAAACTGTATTTTCCAGTGAAGGTCCACGAGTCTGCGGGTCTTATGTTAAGCGTATATTCCAAACCCTTCAGGCGCGTCGCGCCAAAGTTTGTCTGCACGAGGACGGGGGCAGCCGAAAGCGGCACAAAGACAGCACCGTTAGAGTTTTGGCGCTCAATCACCTGGCTGCCGAGAGGCAACCCTACCGAGCCCTGCGGCAAGATCAACGTCTGGCGTACGAGTGTGTTGTTGTAGTCAAGCAGATAGACCGTTAGGTCAGTGTCAAAACGAACTTTCCGGTAATGCAGTCCCAGGTCGAAGTTGTTGGTTGTTTCTGACGACGGAGGCGACACCAATACGCCGGTCGAGACTGCACTCTCGTCAGCGGTGCTTCCAACCGTCGCATTCAGACCGGCGAGGTCCGCGGGAGCAACCTGATAGCCCACCCCTACCAGTCCCACCGAACCTAAAGAAGTAATGTTTGGCGCGCGAAATCCGCGGCTGTAGTTGAAAGCTATGTTCAGGCCCTGCGTCACAGTTGCGACCGCGCCAATGCGACCGGAGAAATCATAAACTCGCAGAGAGTCGTCTGGAAACAGCGGCTGGCCATTTACGATCGGACTGTCCGCAGCGTGAGAGCGGTAGGAGGCTACGTTATAGCGTAGCGCACCGCTGAATCGCAGTCGCTCTGGTACAGCTTCCCAGGAATTCTGCACAAAGAGACCACCCAAAATGTAACTGGCTCCGTTTGGCACGCGCGGACGGGTCACAGTCGTTATACCCGTGCTCGGCTCAAAAGTATAAGAAGGCGCATCGACGTGGTCCCGGTAGATGTCGCCGCCTATCAGGAAAGAATTACCGGCGGGCAACTGCTTATCGAGAAAAAAGCTGAAGCCGAAAGTACTAGTCCGTTCTTTGTCGTGCGTGATTCCTGCCAGTGGATTACCCTGTCCACCCTGGTTGACTCGCTCCTCTCGTTGGCTGTTGTATGAAACAGTGAACGAGCTGTTATCGAAGATGCCAACCCCCTGCTTAACGTACCTCAAGTAACCAAAGTCGAGCATGAGATTCCGAAGATCGGCAATCAGATTCCCATCGCCACCCACCGTTTGATCATACCGCTTGCCGCCGTCTTGCTGACTGCGTTGATATCTGAAGCTTATCTGCTGATCGTCGCGGGGCGCGTAAGTCAGGTGAAGTGTCCCGCCGTATTGAGTAAAGGCAGTGTCGGTAAGTCTTGACCCCAGGATGTCAGACGGTAGGCCGAGGAATCGTGTCACGGCCGCGTGGCTGTCGAGGCCCTTGCCTGGTCGCAGTGTATTGACACGGCGACTATTCGCGTTGGCAAGCAATCCCACGCGGCGTGTGCCGTAGGTTAGTAGAGTGTTGCCCCCGTAAGAGAGATCGGCGCTGTTGAAAAAAGTATTAACCTCACCATGAACAACTGGATTGTCGAATCCGAACTCCGGCGTGCGGGAAAGCAGTTGCACTGTTCCGCCGAGTGAGTCAGACCCGTATTGAGCGCCGTTTGTCCCACGCAAGATCTCCACTGTACGGAGGGAACTCGGCTCATTCAAATTGAAAAAGGTGTTGATGCTGCCGCGCTGTGTGGACTGCGTGGTACGCACGCCATCAATGTAGACGCCAACTTCGGTCAGCCCGCGTACCACCACCCCGCCGATCGTGGGGCTGGTCCGCTGAAGTGAGACACCCACCTCTTCGTCGGCCACTTGTGCAAGCACACCAGTAGTACGCTGGAGGATTGCGTCGTCTCCGATTACGTTGACCTGCTGAGCTACCCGGTCGATGTCCTGCGCTTGACCGGTTTCCGCAGTTACAGTTACCTGGTCCACGATTGAGGCCACGTCCATTACGATCTTGATTTCTGAAGTGGTGCCCGCGGTCACCCTTACAGATGAGCTATGTCGACTAAAACCGATCTGGGTCACTCTGATTTCATACGAGCCGGGTCGCACGTTTTCGAAAGAGAAACTGCCATTTGCATCCGTGGTGGTCGTTGCCAGAACCGCTTGGTGAGTATGAACAAGCGAAACTTCAGCAAAGCTCATCTGGGCTCCCTGAGGGTCTCTGATCGATCCCACAATCTGCCCGTGCGAGTTCTGTTGACCCATCACGAGTGCTGGCGCAGCAGCAGCAAAAACCAGGGCCACTATTGCTGCCGGAATTCTCTCCGCAATCGTCATGTAGCTTGTTCCAATCCAGTTATAAAGTTTCACGACTTAGGGAGCCCTTTGCAGACCACATCGTAGCTCTAGAGGCTTGAGGAATACTTGAGCCGCACTTGAAGAAAGACTTTGAAGCTCATACAAGGTTAATCCCTGACACCTAGTGAAATCGTCGAAGGAAAATTGAACGGATTGATTCTTGAGTGCCTCCTGACCATCTGTCAAATCCGCCTTGTGCAGGGCTAGCAGGCTGCTGAAAAATCGGTGATTGGGACTAATTTCGTTTTCTCGGTAGTCATTTTCAGTTCGATTGATTTTAGCCGCGAAGTTTCATGACCATGCGATGCGCTTTTGATTCATTGTTGTTTGGGGGAACATCCTTTTCGCTCCGCCGGGCACACTACTCCCTAAACGGTCACCAGCTTTCTCATTCTTACCAGGTTGTAAGCAGCCGTGGCGAAGATGAAGATCCAGTTGACGCGTTCAGTGCCGCGATGACGCAGCTTGCGCAGCAGGCCCACCGACTTCAGCCAACCGAAAATCTCTTCGATCCGTTTGCGCTTTTGTTGACTGATTTGATAGCCCTCGTGGCGCGTCGTGCGGCCATCAATAGCCGACCTGCGATTGGTGTTGTTCTGGGCCACGTGCGGCGTTACCTGGAGTTGGCGCAAGTCTTTCACCAAACCATGCGTGTCATAGTTCTTGTCGCCGCCCAACGTTACTCTGCCGTGGCCACTGAGTTCGGCGGCGAAGTCCAGAGCCGCGTCCCGCTCGGCCGTGCCGGTCGCCGAGGTCACGCAAGCAGAAACCGCCAGACCATTACGGTTCTCCATCAACAGATGGCCGGCGTAGCCCAGCTTCGCTTCTTTGCCTTTGCCCTTGCGGCACAACATCGAATCCGGATCAGTAGTAGATTGATGAGTTTCGTTCGAGCGCTTTTGCCCGTGAAAGTTCACCGTGGGATTACTAGGATCATCCGGCGGCGGCTCATCTGTCTCATCTTTCGACTTGAAACTCTTCAGGCTCGCAGCCGCTTCCAACAGTGTGCCGTCAACCGTAAAGTGCTCATCACTGAGCAACTCGTGCCCGCGCGCCTGCTCCAACACCCCCGCAAAGAAGCGCTCAGCGATGTCTCCGCGCAACAGCCGCTCGCGGTTCTTCGTGAAGGTAGTTGCATCCCAGACTCGATCATCCATGTTCAGACCCACGAACCAGCGAAACAGCATGTTGTAATCGAGTTCTTCCATCAGCAGTCGCTCGCTGCGCACGCTGTAAAGCACTTGCAGCAACAACGCTCGCAGCAACTTCTCCGGAGCTATAGAAGGTCGTCCCATCCGCGCGTAAAGTTTATCGAACTGTGGCGACAGTTCCGCGAACACGGCATCCGAAAGCTTGCGGATAGCTCGCAACGGATGGTCCTGCGGTACCCGCTGCTCTGGCGACAAGTAACTAAACATTCCCGCTTGCTGAAGATCATCTCCGCGCATTGGTTTTCAGTCTCCTGGTGGCGAGGTTCTACTACTCGCCTTTATTACGTTGGACCATGCGCTAAAGTTACTTTTTCAGCAGCCTGCTAGAGGGAAGACAATTCTGAGCGACACTTCCGCGATTAAATCTTGCATGATGGAAGAGATAGACCAGAACCCCAAGAACGAGGTTTTCAAGGCGCCCTGGTGGAAGCGTCGATGGGCGCGTTGGCTGTTCGTCTGGGCCATTTGGACCTTCGTAGGGTTCGTTTTCACACTTCAAGGCTATTTCACCTCCTATCGTTCAGAACGTCCGACAGCTTTCACTGAGTCCCTCTACGTCCAGATGGCGTGGAGCTATCTCTGGGCTCTGGCGACGCCACTAGTACTTTGGGCCACTTTTCGTCTTCCCATCGAGCGCAATAACTGGGTGCGGAACTCACTACTGCATTTGCCGATCGGTATTCTTCTGAGCGTGATAGTGACAGCGCTGGGACATGTCGCGATTTGGCTCAACTGGGGCTGGCGAATTGGCAAGCCCTTTTCGTTTGAAAGAATGGGCAGATTTATCGTGGGAAACTTCAGCGAAGGAATTGGCATGTACATGCTGATAGCGCTCATGAGTTACGCTTTCAGCTACTATCGCCAGTATCGCGAAGGTCAAGTGCGCACCTTCCAGCTCGAGGCGCAACTCTCACAGGCCCAGTTGCAGGCCTTAAAAATGCAGCTGCATCCTCATTTCCTCTTCAATACCCTTCACTCAATCTCCGCCCTGCTTAACCAAGACACTGAAGCTGCTCGCAAAATGATTACGCGCCTGGGAGACTTTCTGCGGCTAACCCTGGAGAATTCCGGAACCCAGGAGGTCACGCTGCAGCAAGAGATGGAGTTTCTTAAGTGTTACCTGGAAATCGAACGTGTTCGTTTTCAGGACCGCTTAATGACTCACATTAACGTGGCTCCGGCAGCGCTCGGCGCAAAGGTCCCCAATTTAATCCTGCAACCCATCGTCGAAAACGCAATTCGTCATGGCATAGCGCCGCGCTCAAGACCAGGCCGCATCGAAATCCGCGCGGAACCTCACAATGGCACCCTGCGTATCCAAGTGGGAGACAACGGTCCGGGCATGCCAGAACATCGGAGTTCTGACAATCTTTTCGGGAAAGGTCTGGGGCTGACTAACACTAAGACGCGGCTGGATCGACTTTACGGCGCTGATCATCTTTTTGCCTTAAGCAACAATCCCGATGGCGGCTTGCTCGTGACTTTGGAAATTCCTTTCAGGACTGATGGCACTGAAGTCGAAAGCCGATCTGCAGCCTGAGTCACTACAATAATCTGAAGTTTCTGCCAGAAAGCGTACTCCCGCGGTGTAACAAGAACGGGAGCCCCAGACCACCCTAAAACTGTCGCGCAATCCAAGGAACAACTATGCCCGAAGCTCCCCGCGTTCGCGTGCTGTTGGTGGATGACGAGCCTCTGGCGCGCGCTATGCTCCGCGAAATGCTGTCAGACGATCAGAATGTGGAGATTGTCGGAGAGTGTGTGAACGGCTGCGAGGCGGTCGAAGCCATCCACACCACAATCCCAGATCTGGTATTTCTCGATGTGCAAATGCCGGAAGTGGGAGGCTTTGAGGTGCTGGAGGCTCTCGGCAAGGAGGAAATTCCTCACGTCATATTTGTTACTGCATATGATCAGTACGCGGTCCGCGCCTTTGAGGTGCATGCCCTCGATTACCTGCTGAAGCCATTCGATCGAGAGCGATTCGACCTTTCCTGGCAACGGGCCAAAGCACAGATAATGCAGGATAGAAACGGTGGGGTTGATCAGCGCATTCTTGCTTTGCTCGAAGAAATGAAGGCCGGCAGCAAGTACTTGGAGCGGTTGGTGATAAAAGCTGCGGGTCGAATTTACTTTCTTGAGACAAGTGAGATCGACTGGATTGAAGCCGAGGGCAATTACGTCTCAGTCCACACCGGAAAGAAATCCCATCTGCTCCGCGAAACCATCAGCAGTTTGGAGGCGCAGCTCGATCCCAAGAAATTTCTACGCATCCACCGCTCCTCAATAGTGCGGATTGACCGTATCGGGGAATTACAACCCTGGTTTCACGGGGAATTCAAAGTGGTCCTTCAAAACGGTATGCAGCTTACGCTCTCGCGCAACTATCGCGACAAGCTGCAGGAAGCTTTGGGGAAATTACCCTAGAGCCAGTTATCACTCGCTTAAGCCTGCTAGTCACTAGCCCACGCCCTTCCGTCACAAAACCCGTCTGTCAAAGGGAAACTCGCCGTATAACCTGTCGTGTTAAATCCGGGTAGCCGGCAAGGTGCGATGTTTTAGCTGCACCTGATTAGCCGACGGTTCTAAAAAAACTCTTCGCGTTGCTCACTTCCAAGTGCTCGATCCCTAGCGAGCCAGTCAGGACCCGGACGAAAACTCCTTCAGATCTGGACAGGAGGTATTTCGATGAGGCTGCGCGAATTCTTATTTGGTACGGCGTTTATGTCCTTAGCATTAGTAACCGTGGCTGCCGCTCCGATGCCCGACAACAGTTGTGTCGCCGGCATTGGATCCCAGGTGTGGCCCTGGGCTACCGGTGAAAGTAAACCGACCACCGACGCACATGCGAGTGTTCCGGCTAAGCCAGTCATGCCGGTTCCGCTATTACCCTCCCCGATCATTATTAAAGATCGTATCGTTGGATCGGCCTACTTTGATGCTCTAAGTATCCTGATGGCGGGTAATTCCTGCAGCGACTTCTTCGGGGGGTCATCAGTATCGCTCGAGGTTTTCAACAGCCTCATGAGTCGGGTAAGGAGGGACCACTACCCCGTCGCAATTGGCATGCGCATGTCTGGTTCTATTACGAATGTTGTCAATGCCAGGACCAAGACAGCTTACCGGCTGTTCGATAAAGTTTCGATCAATACTAACGGTCCATTCTATCGAAGGACAATTTTCAAATCAGAGCCGACCATCCCGCGCATTGGAAATTTTCGTCCAGACTCGAGGGAGATTCGAGTTCTGATGCTTCTGCACGAGCTCGGCCATTTGATGAAAGGAGCCGAAGGAAACTGGTTGCTTCCTGATGATGGTAACGACGCGCAGTTGAGCAGCGCCAACTCGCACAAAATCAACGAAGTTTGTGGAGATGAAATTAGGGAACTCGGCAAGAGTGCTGCCAACAGGAAACAGTCAAAACAAGCACAGCCGCAGGAGGCGCTCGCCAGCGTTAGCACAAGTCCCGAGCCTACGCACTAGGTAGCAAGATGCTCAATGTAGCCGGAAAGACTGGTGATTCCGAGGAGGGTAAAATGAAAGATATATGGGAAAACGGAAAGGCAGAAATCGTCGGATCCGGGTCATCAACGGACCATGCGCCTGAACCGACCGCTCCGAGCAAAATTAAAGCCCTGAAGCAATTGACGATCAGGCTCCTTCGAGAGGTGCAGTCGCTCACCGAGGTTCACACTGTGAGCATTGACGAAGGGCTCGACTTTTATGATGAAGTCAGTCGCTTCGAAATCGAGCTAATTCAGCGCGCGTTGCTTCACACCGCCGGGCATCAGGGACGTGCGGCCCGTCTACTAAATTTGAAAGTGACAACACTCAACTCAAAGATCAAGCATTACAAGATCAGTATAAACGGGTTCGTCAACGGTTATCCGCTTGTCGATGCCAGCGAACTCGAAAGCCGCCAGCACGCCTGAGTCATGTTCGCTTGTTGGTCTGACACTGGTCACCCAGCTCAATCGTGGGCTGGGTGATTCCTTTGGCAGCGTAGAGGTCTCGCCAGCGAGCTTATTGTCGTACTCTCCATTCCCCGATACTTGGCCATTCTAGTTAATGCGGGTTTTTACGATCGCACCAGGATTGCCGTCGATCCCGGTTGCCACCCCACGCCAAGCGACATTCCCTACGAAAAAATGTCGCAGTGATGGCCCATCGGTAGCTGCGAGACGCAAGAAATCCAATAACCCCAATCTCACCTTCCCAGGAATCCAAATCCCGCAATGCGTGTTTTAGCGACCGTGTGGTGAGTTGGCCCAAGCCAGTGACGAGATGGCTTTTCGATCATGCACGCGAATAGGCACGCACGTTGCACCTCAAGGATGCGCCAGCTTCAACGGCCGTCCGAACTCTCGTAACGTAAATTGGCCCACGTGGGCCAACGGCGGCTCGGAGATGGATTGCTTGAGAAGCTGTTTGAATGGAAAACAGAAGTTGGAGGTATGATTCAATGCGTAAACCAGCGGGCCTAGGATTAGCTGTTTTCACAATGCTGCTAGCGATTTCGACTGCAACGTTTGGCCAGGCCACGGGTGGATCCGTGAATGGACAAGCGCTCGATCAAAACGGCGCAGCAATTGCAAACGTAACCGTCACCTTAAAAAATGAGGCCACCGGCCAAACTCTTACAACCCAAACAACAGGCAGTGGCACTTTCAGCTTCCCCAACACGCTCGGGGGCGAGTACACGGTTACTGCTGAAGCCAGCGGCTTCCTAGCAGCAACTCAGAAGGTAAAGGTACTGCTCAACCAGGAAAGCACCGTGAATATGGTACTAAACGCAGCGGGGATTAGTAGTGTCGTGGAGATCACGTCTAGCGGTGAAGCCCTTGTGCAGACCGACACATCGCAGATTGGTAGAAACTTCGAGACGCGTCAGGTTCAGGACCTGCCGATCTTCAATGATCCGCGCGCGCTTGCGCTGCTCTCCCCCGGCGTTGTCGCTCAAGGCGTGGGTGTATCGGGAGACGGTGGTTCTGTAGGAGGCACGCGTCCCCACGCGAATGCTTTCAACGTCGATGGGGTGGATAATAATTCGCCTGACCTCACAGGTAAGCAAGTCAATATTATCCAGGATTCCATTTCAGAGGTGGCCATCCTGACGAATAACTACAATGCGGAGTTCGGTACGGGCGCCGCAGGGCAGTTCAACACGGTCACGAAGAGCGGCACGAATAGTTTTCACGGCTCCGCGTTTGCTTACCTTCAGAACCGACATCTCAATGCCACGTCGACCAGCGAGGAATTCAATATCCAGACCGGCGTGATTAGCCAAAAGCCGGCCTTTACCGATACGCGGTACGGGGGGACGCTTGGCGGGCCGATACTCAAAAACAAGTTGTTCTTCTTTGGTGCCTATCAACGAGAACCGATCAATCAACAGGCGAGTGGCGTAGCTTACATCGCCCCTACTGCCGCCGGTCTTACGCAGATTGCGTCACTAGGGGCAAGTCCTTTTGTAGTTAGTCTGCTACGGGATAATTTGATCCTGCCCACCGCGGCCACGCAAACTCAGACCGTATTGGGCCAGTCGGGCATTCCCTTTGGTGTTGTTTCACTTGTTACTCCCGGAGGCTCGCTGGAAACCCAATACCAGATCAATATTGATCATCTAATGGGCAACAAGAACCAGTTTCGCTACCGATTCAGTTCAGACAAAATTGGCAACACGCAGCCCGGCAACGGCAATCCCAAATTCAACAACCAGCAGAATGTTATCGCCCGCCTGTTTTCAGCAGGCTGGATTAATACGATCAATTCTCAACTGGTGAATGAAGTGCGGGTTGCTTACAAGAAGTTCGTCACCGACTACCCCTTGAGCGATCCGGCATTCAACACCTTTCCTAACATTACTGTGGCCCCACTAAATCTGGGCCTTGGTCCAAACGGGAACCTGCCGCAAGGAGGGCTCAATCACTCGTACCAGATTTACGATTCCCTCAGCTATTCGCGGGGCCAGCATAACTTCAAGTTTGGTGGTGAAGTGAGGTTCCTAATCTTTACCAGCTTCTTCCTGCCACGCGGCCGGGGTGACTACAACTACTCGACGTTTGACGAGCTAATCACCGATGCCATCCCCACTAATGTCGATATTCGCGGCGTTGGGTCGGCGGCTTTCACCGGCAACCAGAGGAAGTATTACGCCTTCGCTCAGGATGATTGGAAGGTCGCCCCCCATCTCACTCTCAACCTGGGTATGCGCTATGAGTATCTGGGTCTGCCACGTGATGCGGGGCTCCAGGGTTTAAACTCGCTCGCAAGCGTGCCAGGCATAATCGACTTCAATGTTCCTAAAACGGACAAGAACAATTTCTCGCCACGCCTCGGTCTGGCTTACTCGCCGGAATTCACCAGCAGGTTGGGCCGGATCATTTCCGGTGAGCGTGGGCAGAGCTCGATTAGGGCCGCGTTTGGTCTCAACTACTACGAGAC
>JBPCIQ010000073.1:0-12290 GCA_051006135.1 Pyrinomonadaceae bacterium
CATCGCCGGCACTTACACTTCCTAAGGGTAGTTAGTGTCTGAATTTACTTATCAGCAACTCAATCGCTCAACCTGAACCTATCAGGTCTGTAACCTCTCAGGTCATGAAGGCGGAACCTGTCCCCGCTGCTACCAAATGTAGCCTAAGAGCGCACCGGGTTGCGTGCTGCCTAATTTTCGCGCTAACCTTTTGGGTTTTGTTTGGTCAAGCCGGCTGGAACTGACACCAGGCTTTGGCCCAAAACCCGTTCTCGAGAATCCAAAAACGCCCAGAGGAGCCAGGATTTGGCCGCACGAGCTGAAGCAATCATCACAGCAGGTCTGAGGCCGGAGTTATTTCCCCAGCGAGGGGTGCTTTTAGCGAACCGGACTTTGGTAATGGCAGCACTAGCTGTGCTTGTAATAGCAGGTTTTGCTTTTCGCGCTTCCGGCTTGAGCGCTGAAGGTCTTAGTGAAGATGAGCTGAACAAACTGTACGCTGTCGCTGATTACCGCCGGAACGGGTTGACCGCCACCAATGGCGAACACCCGATGCTAATGAAAGCGCTACAGACGGCCAGCCTCTTTATCATCGAGAAATGGAACCATAGCTCATTTGCTGCGGCTCAGAACTCGGGCTTACATGTTTCGCCAGAAACAGGCTTGCGCCTACCGAGTACGATCTTTGGCGCGCTTACTGTCATTCTTATCTACCTGCTGACTGTAGAGTTATTTGGCGCCGAAGTAGCGATGATTGCCGCGGCGCTATGGGCGTTTGATCCTCAGGCAATCGGCTTCAACCGCATCGCCAAAGAAGATACGTTTCTACTCTTCTTCTTCCTCCTGGGAAACATCTTCTGGTTACGAGGGCAAAGGGTAGCAGAGAGCAACTTCGGTCAGCGGCCGGAACCTTATTACTGGGCCACGGCCGCCTGCTTCGGCGCAATGATGGCGTCAAAGTACCTTCCCTCACTGATAACCATCAGTATCTGCTACTACTGGATGTTTCAGGCGCTTCCTGAAACGCGTTGGCGCCTGGGCAAGAAGCGCTACCTCATCGTTATTCTGATTATGTGTGGGGCCTTTCTCTTGCTAAGCCCAACCGTTCTTTTGCCGGCGACGTGGCGTGAAATGGGAATCTTCGCGGGCCAGAAAAGAATCGGGCATGATGGTTACGAATTCCTGGGCAGGCTCTACAGCCACCGAATGACTGACTGGCTTGCGGGCACACCCTGGTATTTCTACTTTGTCTTCCTCGCCGTTAAGCTGCCCTTACTCACCGTAGCTGCATTCGTTGCCGGATTACCCCTACTTTTTCGACGCAAGCTGGGCGATGGGCGCTACTTCGTTCTTTTCTGGATGTTTGTCTGGACAATGACCTTCGTTTTTGCCGGTGGCAAGTTTACTCGCTACTTCACAGTCGTTCTTCCAGCGGTGATGATCACTGCCGCTGTCGGCGTCCAGTATGTGGTCCGTTGGATCGGTGAGCGACTTGAAGCGTTACCCGGCCAGCATGTGAGCGTTTATGCCAGGACTGCTTTACCACTGCTGCTGGTGCTGGGTTCCGTCTGGGCCTCGGCGGGTGCGACGCCTCATTTTCGGCTATACACAAATGCCCTGGGAGGGGGCATGGAGAAAGCCGGTTCTTACTTTCCACACGATGAATTCTACGACTCCAGTATGCGGGAGGTGATGACCGAGATCTCCAAACTCGCCAAACCGAACGCGCGAGTAGCCACTGAAACACCAGGTCTGGCTGCTTACTACGCTCAGCGAGCTAATCGCGCTGATCTCGTTCTTATTTCGCTTTCGGACCAGGAGGCCCTGAGACAATTAAGTGTTGGGGATTTCGTCGTCGTGGCGCGCGGCAGGCGTTATTTCAGTAACGATGCTCTTATCTCCGCACTGCAAGGCTCGAGCCCGGCCACTCGCGTCACACTCGGAACCGTGCCGTCAGCGGATATCTACAAAATCGATTCTCCCCAAATGCTGAATCCGAATCTCAACAATTGAATTGACTAACGCTCAAGAAGATAGACCTGAGGTGAGCAGCTTAAACCCACCCGCTGTAAATAAATTGCGCTCTCCGTTTCGCCAAGTTCTTCGCTATACAAGAATCGCATTTGCCTTACACAGAGCGCTGGCTGAGTCGTAGCGCGAAACTCGTTACGAAATGCATTCATTACCTCATTCTTAAAGCCATCCCCATAGCGCGTCACTATCCAGACCCGTTTGTGATCACCTACCTCTTTCCGCAGTAAATCAGTTGTTTTCTGTTCGGTGTTTGGCGAATTAACAGAGCCGAAGGCTTCAGCGGCGCCGCGTTGCAGCAAAACTGCTTCGTTGGAAGATTCTGCCGCCGAGGCTGAATACGGAAAGATCACCCTCGGGAGGTCCCTGCGTTTTACATAGTATGCGTATGATAAGTAGCTGCCCGCCGAATTGAACAACACTAAATCACCTGCCTGTGCCTCGCGTTCAACGTTGTAGGCGGCATCGCGCCAACGTTCCCGCTTTAATGTTTTCAGATCGCTCTTCAATACGGTCGCTATGCAAATGCAGATTAACAAGACCACGATCGCCTGCTGGGCCACATTGCGCACCTGGACCAACCCCACTGCGGTGAAGAGATAAAAAGGCAAAGACGCCGCAAGGGTATATTTCGTCAGATAAAAGGGCGTCATTAGCTTGGAAAGGACAAAGGGCAAACTAATTGGCAAGATTAGCCAGAGCAGAAGAAACGCCCTCAAACGTGGTAATGAAGGTGTTTCAGTCGTGACTCTTTGTTCGCAACATCGCTTCACTCCGTAAACAAACAAAGGCAGCAGCAGCAAGGTCAGCCATACAGATCCGGAATACTCAAAGAGAGTCTGAATCGGCGCGAACCAATCTGGTTCCTTGATCCAGAAACGGCCTCTCGCTCTGGCGGCTTGCTGAAAGGCAATCAGCGTCCAGGGCACAAATAACAATCCGATGATGACACTCGTCATGACCCATCCGCGCCAACGTTTCTGAAACTTCTCCCGTGCCAGGAAGAACAATGAAGCGAAATAAAGAAACTGCGCCATCACAACGAACACAGCATAAAGATGCGTGTACAAGAGAAGCGCAGTTGAAATTACATATAACACAGCAGAGAGGCGCTGGCCATCTTTCAACCAGCGCAGGAATAGATACATTGAAATCGTGCTGAGAAAGGTCAGCTGCGCGTACATGCGCGTTTCCTGGGCATAGAAAACCTGAAGGGGAGAGAATGCTGTAAGTAGCGCGGTAAGGATGGCGGTGTGACGATCGAAAAGCGTTAGTGCAAGATGGTAGATAACTAAGACCGTCAGAACGGAGAAAACCACCGAAAGCATCCTGACCGCACTTTCAGTTTCGCCAAAGAGCCTGGTCCATGAATGAAGCAACAGGTAATAAAGCGGCGGATGTACATCGGTAGCGGCGAGGCTGATGATTTCGCTCAAACCAAGGCGTGCGATGCATACGGAAAAGGCTTCATCGAACCAAAGACTGTCTAAACGCAAACCAATGATACGAACGACGGCGGCGATGAGCACAACGGCCATGCCGAGTATCACATCCTTCCGGAAAAGGACCCTTCCATTTTCCATTTTCCATTTTCCATTTTCCATTTTGACGTTGCGTGCGACCGGGAGTGTGATCGAAACTCACTGAATCAAAATAGTTACTGCTTGCGATACAAAGTCAGAACCGGGAGCGGTAGCGACCGGGTCGGTGCGCCGGCTCAATTGTTCATCCTCTATTGCAGGCTCAAGCGTTCGTTTTCTCGACTAATACCTTATTGTGATTGGCTACGTTGACGGTCTCGAAACGACCCGGTCGCTACCGCTCCCGGTTCTGACTCTTAGCCACCCATGTCAATAGAAAAATGCAAAATGTTTGACCGTCTCTGCCTCCTGCCGTCTGCCTCCTGCTTACTGTCTTCTAATCTCAACCTCCACCGGACGCGCGTCCTTCGCATCATAGCCTTCCGGCCAGCCCGAAATGTTGATGCCGTAGAGCCAGTCGGATTCGGGCGTGACTGCGAAGCGGATTATTAGCGGCAGACCGCGCATGGCGCGCAGGCGAACGAAGAACCCGTCAATACGCCATTCCTGCATTAGGGGTTGCTTAGGATCCTCAACCGGAATCAAGCGCGAGCCCAGGTCAGCGCCATTCATGAAGAGCCGAACGCGCGTTTTAATCTCCCGTGGGTTAGCATCAGTCGGAAGCACGGGCTGAATGTGGGCCCGAACGATTATTTGCTTTACGCGCCGCCGATCCGTACGAACAGGAACAACATATTCCAGAAACCCAGCTCCAGAGCCCCAGATGTAACCGGGACCACCGCCTATCTTCTCAAAGCGCTCGGTAGCGGCCATCAGCGGCTTGAAACGATAGACGATCGACCTGTCCTCCCGCACAGTCATCAGTGGCACCGTAGTGGGATCGCCAATCGGACGCGTCCACACAAATTGACGAGGCATAAGGTGACCTCCCGCGTGTAACAACCGATCCGGAGGATCAGCGGACGACAATCCTGTAAATATGCGTGCCGCGCGACTAACCTCTGAAAAGACATTCTGGTCGCGCGAAATTGTATAAGTAACGCCATAATCGCGTGTTGAATCGGGAGTTAAGATCCAGAACATTGCTCCCGCAGAGCCGGACCGCACACTGGCGTCGAAGAATGCCCGGAACCACTCGACTTGAGAGAAGCCATTGTAGCCCTTCACGTGCATGCCAAATTCACCGAACACCAGCGGCTTTTGAATGGTAAATGCCGCCGCGGCGCGGTTGTCGATGAACTCGCCCAAAGCGGTGGGAGTATCTACAAAACTGTCCAGGTCATCGCTCGGGTAGTTGTGAACGTCACAGAAATCGATGTTCGGCAACTGGTGATCGATCAACCATTCGCGTCTCTCGGCCGCATTGCGATAGCCCCAGTCGCCGGGAGCAATCAGGTGGTTCGGATCCAGCGATTTCAAATAGCTGCTCATCTCCGCGATCCAGGCGCGACGCTCGGCCCATCTCCCAGTAACCGCTTGCGCTTCGTTCATCAACTCCCAGCCAAAGATTGTTGGATCGTCACGGTATAACACTCCGGAGACAGTATTGCGGCGCAGAGCAAGCTTCTCCAGGTGTTCGCGATATAAGCGGCGCGTGTCGGCATTGGTATAGAAGAGCATTGCGCGCTCGGCGTTGATACCAAAAGGTTGGGTATCATCGGCCGCGTCTGGCAGACCCGCCCAGCGCAGGTAACGCACGACGCCACCCGTATCACGCCACCAGTTAGTCAGGCACAGTTGGACGCGAAGGTTGTTGCGGGCTGCTTCGGCAATGGCGCGATCGAGACTAACGAAGGCAGCTTCGTTCCACTCTTCTGGCCCGCGCCTAAAGGGATTAAAGCGCAGCCAGTCGTTCTGGGCCACGCCCGTCGCGGACCCGTCATCCTTACCGCTCTCGCCAGAGGCCCAAATGCGTATGACGCCAACGCCCGAGCGAGCTGCCTGGCGCAGCGTATCGGGCATCAGGTTGCGCTCATCATCGCCGTAAATCACCGCGACATTTGCGCCGACAAATCGAAACGGGCGCCCGTCAATAACGAACCGGCCACCACGAGTCTGCACAAAGCCTCGTCGTGTCAAAGATCCATTTGACGAAACCCGGTCGCGATAAATTAAAAACGCCGCGCTCACAATAGCTGCGAGCGCGGCCATTAACAGAAGTCTCTTTGTCATCAAGCGAACTAAGCGAAAACAACAACTAGCGAGGGTGAGTCAATCGAATGAACCCCATGACCGCGCACACAGCAGCAAGCAACACGAAGAAATTAAAGAATGTAAGAACGCCGAACACCAGGCTGTTATCGTTTGTCACGACTCCAAACGCGAGCACGATGAACTGCAAGTGAAACAAGATCAAACAAACTGCGGCAAAGGAAAACCATCTGGCGGATGGACCAAAGGCCCGCGCTCTGGCAAAGCCGAGCACTGCTGCAATCAACCAGGCGACAGCGCCCAGCACCAGCATACCAACAATGACTGGAGCGAAGTAACCAGGCTCACGAAATTTGGTTTCCGTCTGCGCCAGCGTTGCTATCATTGTGATAGTTGCCATATACATTCGACATTCTCCGAACCGCCATCCCAAGCGGGCTGCCCAATTGGGACCGTTCGATTTTTTTGTTCAGCCAACAAACCAAGCGCCGTTTGTGCAGGTACAGTCCGTGATCCATGCACAAACGGCGTCAGAGACTCAAATAGACTGCACCGGCAGGAACACTGGCGCGCAGCCATCCTGCTGGCCTGAGGCAGAGATCCCAAACACCCGAGGCTGCCAACCTTCTCCTACTGAGTGATATGGATCTCCTCTTCCTTGTTAACGTGCCCAAGGAAGTAGACCAGTCCGCAGATGAACGCGATGACGGCTAAGCCAAGCGACATCCAGCCAAGATTATGACCACCCTCAGCTTCCGGGGAGGTCACAAACTTGTAGAAGTAGTAAATCGCGCCAGCGGCCGCTAGCAAACCCACGATCACGGCCAACATGTCTTTAAGGCTTTTCATATTGAACCTCCGCCCAATCAGTTGTTTATGAAGGTAAAAGGAAAAAGCCGTTTACAATTGTGGCCTGCATGTTAACGCCACCGCGCGAATTAAAGCAAGCCCGTCATTTAAGGATCCGCCGCCGAGCGCCGTCTCGTCGCGTTACGCGCTCACGGTCGAGAAATTCGAGCAGCGGAATAGCATATTTTCGAGAAACCTCGGCCAAATCTTTAAAAGCGGCCACATCAATGCTTCGCTCAGGTTCGTGCTGATCAGCATAATCACGGAGCTTTAGTTTTAGTCGCTCGAGGGCAGAACGGTGGAAGAACAGGTCACCCTGCACTCGCAACAGAGTACCGTTATCTAGGAGTAGTTGGAGAATTTTCCGGCCATGTGGCTTCTGCGTATTTGCGATTCCGGCGCTAAGCATTGCCTCATCCAGCGCCGGCGGAGCCAGAGCTGCTTTTTCATAAACAGCTGCGAGCCGCTCACGCAGCTGCGCATCCGCCCCCGTCAGCTCAAGACTATGCCCCCGCAAGCGAACGACGTCACGTTCGGAAACAATCGCTCCGTCTTCCTCGAGTCGTAGCAAAACGGCACGAAACACTTCAGGGGCAGTGTGAGCAAAGAGGCGTTCGCGGAGAGTCTCCCGCGCCACACCTCGAGCTAACGGTTCCCTCTTATGGTGGGCGGTAACCAGGTCGACCGTAGCCCCTGCCAAACGCTCGAAGCTCGCCGGGGCCACAAAGACTCCATCGCAATCAGTTATCGCACCAGTGTTTTTTGCCTGAGCCAGCACTTGTGTTAACACTTCCGAATTCCAGCCGGTGCGAGCAGCGAGATCGGCGAGTCGTTGACCGTTGTCTTCGGCTAGTTCGACGAAAACCGAAATCCGAGTCGCCGGATCCGAACCAATCAATCTCCTGAGTTGCCGACGAACTTGCGCCAGATCCTTTCCCCGATGCTTGACGGCAAACGGATCCAGGATCGTTCCGCCAGCCGCGGTATGTGACGGTGAATATGAGCGAATGATAAAACGTTCCTCGGAGACAGCAACCACAGGCGCTTCCAATCGCAATTGCACGAGGCCACTTTCACCTGGGGCGATCTGCCCACTATCATCCAACACATGGATGCGCGCGAGAACCTCCGCCGCGTGGATATGTAGACGAACACGAGCGCGAGAGCGCAAAGAGCGGGGCGCATTAGGTAAGACGTTCAGCTGCACATCAAGAATCTGAGTGGATCGCAGACGAGCAGTGGGTGCGAGCACCATTCCACGAGCGATCGTCGTTGTATCGATGCCTCCCAGATTCACCGCCGTTCGCTGCCCGGCGATGGCGAGCTTGACAGATTTGCCGTGGACTTGCAGTCCCCTTGCGCGGACGCGAGCACCCAGGGGCAGGAGCTCAAGTTCATCGCCCTCAGAAATCTCGCCGGAAACCAACGTACCCGTCACAACTGGCCCAAATCCCTTCATGGCAAAGGCACGATCTACTGGCAGGCGCGGAACTAAATCTGCTGAGCGGGCTGGCACTTGCGCGGCAACTTCGCGTAGCGCCGTCCGCAGCTCGTCCAGCCCCAATCCGGTCTTCGCGCTCACCGACAGCACGGGAGCGCTTTCCAGAAACGATCCGGCAACCAACTCCTCCGCCTCCCCCCGCACGAGCGGAAGCAATTCTTCCTCCAAAAGATCTATCTTGGTGATCACTATCAGGCCGGTGCGAACACCGAGCAGGCGGCAGATGTCAAAATGCTCACGCGTTTGTGGCATCACTCCTTCATCGGCCGCGATCACCAATGCAACCACATCGATTCCATGCGCACCTGCCAGCATGTTTTTTACAAAACGCTCGTGGCCGGGCACATCAACGAAGCCGATGCGAACGTCGCCCAGGTCTAAATCCGCAAAACCAAGGTCAATTGTGATTCCGCGTCGCTTCTCTTCCGGCAACCGATCGGGATCTTTGCCGGTCAACGCCCACACGAGCGTGCTCTTCCCGTGATCAATATGGCCTGCGGTACCGACGATTATAGATTTCATTTAAATAGGAGGGATTCGAAATTAGGAAATTAGCCAGAGATAACGCGGATACAGCCGGATTCAAACGTGAAAGTCTAGAGACCTTTGGCTGACTCTCTACCTGATCCGCGCTAATCCGCGTTTATCTGTGTCTGATTTATTTCAGCCATAAACAGTCTCGAGGCAGCGGGCTGCGGTGCTCATTCACCGGCTAAGTACCTTCTGATAGAAGTCGAGATACTGCGGAATGACGATATCAGTCCGGTAACGCGCCAGTGCCGATTCGCGAGCACGTTTGCCCATTTCGAGTCTTAATTCAGGATCAGTGAGCAGCCGTGAAGCATCGTTTGCCATTTTGTCGACGTTACCCACTGGGCTAAGGAAACCTGTCTCGCCATCTGTCACGACCTCCGGAACCCCACCAACACGCGAGGCCACTACCGGAACCTCGCAAGCCATGGCTTCGAGTGCGGCGAGGCCAAACGATTCCTGCTCTGAAGGCAGAAGCAACACATCGGCCACTGAAAGATAATCAACGATCCTGGGCTGCTTGCCGACAAAAACGCATTGGTCATAAACCCCTAGAGTTCGTGCTCGGTGCTCGACATTGGTCCGTTCGCTGCCGTCGCCGACCATGACGAGGCGCGTGTTAATTCCCTTTTTCACCAGTCGCGCCAGGATCTCAACACAATCCACCGGGCGCTTGACTGGACGAAAATTTGATACGTGAACCAGCAACGGTTCACCGCCCGGAGCGAGTGTTCGGCGCAACTCGTCATCCGGATGTCGAGCGTAGTCCGAGGGGCAAACAAAGTTAGGGATCACAGTGATCTCATCAAACTGGAAGATCTCCCTCGTCGCATCCTTCAGGTAATGAGAGATGGCGGTCACACCATCTGATTGAACAATGCCGTAACGAGTAATCGGCAGGTATGAGCGGTCGGCCCCCACCAAAGTTATGTCGGTGCCGTGGAGAGTAGTGATCACTGGCAACCGGCGATTTGGTTTCAA
Source organism: Pyrinomonadaceae bacterium (assembly GCA_051006135.1). GTDB lineage: Bacteria > Acidobacteriota > Blastocatellia > Pyrinomonadales > Pyrinomonadaceae > PSRF01. The sequence continues at coordinate 9,565 of JBPCIQ010000073.1, forward strand.
AGACTCCCGAGCGAGAATAGCGCTGATCGAATGCGGGATTGCGTAGTGCACGTGCAAGAGATCGAGATTCTCCGATTCCGCCACTTTGGCCATCTTGGTCGCGAGCGCCAGCGTGTATGGCTGATGCTCGAAGAGCGGGTACGACATCATCTCGACTTCGTGGAATCTGACGTGATCGTTAAGTTCGGTCAGGCGCGTCGGTAACGACGATGAAATGAAGTGAACTGTGTGACCGCGCGCCGCCAGCTCCTTTCCCAGCTCAGAGCCGACGATGCCGCTTCCGCCATAGGTTGGATAAACAGTGATGCCGATGTTCATGGATGGTCAGTTGTTTGTGGTCAGTTGTTTGTCTTTGGTCTTTGGTCTTTGCACAAGGATGGACCATTTCCTGGTCAAAGATCAAAGGGCAAAAACCTAAGACCCAAAGCCAAAATTGGACGTGATAAGAAACGAACCTGACGGGAACCCATAACGAGGAAAGGCAGGCGACCCTCGCAATCGCCTGCCTCTATCTCAACTTGTCTCACCGCTAATGTAGTGGGGGGCAAGTGAGGGCACGGAGTATATGCCCGCCAAGCGGTTTTCGCAATAGTCCAGTTAACTGTTTTATGGGTCTACGTTTCAAGGGTCTTCGAAGCACTTAAACCTGCTCGAAACTCCGCTTCCCTGCGCTTTAGCTGTAAACCCGCTATAATAGCCAGGTATTTAAACTTACTTATTCTTGTGCATGGCCGCGGCCAGCGAAACGAACGGAGATCGAGAAATGCCAAAGATTAGTGATATTGAGGAAACGCCAAATCCAAACGCCGTTAAATTCATTCTGCGGGAGCCAGTGAGCCATGGCACGGCCCGCTCCTTTAGTTCTGCGGGCCAGGCACAGAGCGATCCGCTGGCAAAAGCACTGTTTGATGTTGGCCAGGTGGTGTCTGTGTTCTACATGGATCGGATGATTACCGTTGAAAAGGAAGACCAGGGTGACTGGGATGAGTTGCTTCCTACTCTGGCAGTTCCGATTCGAGCCGCCGAATCCGTAGCCGCTTCGCCCAACGCTGCGGCGGCCGCCGTTGGCGGTGCGATCGCGGCAGTAACGAGTGACGATCCGCGCTTGCTGAAGATCAATGAGATTTTGGATGAGAAGGTCCGGCCCGCCCTCATGGGCGACGGCGGTTATCTTGAGATTCTTGGGTTGAAAGATCACACACTGAGCATTCGTTACCAGGGAGCGTGTGGCAGTTGCCCCAGTTCACTGACCGGGACATTGATGGCCATCGAAGGAATGCTCAAGCAGGAAGTTGATCCCGAACTCGAAGTTGTTGCAGTTTGATTTTTTTGGTTAGCGTTTCACATTTTCGTTGCCCCACTTCAAGGGCAATCTACAGCTAGACTTCAAACTTCCACTTTTTCTGGAACCGCTGCGCTCTCCTGCACGTGTAACCCCCAGCTCTGCTCAACTTTTCCTTAACAGTGCAGGAGAACAACATGACCCACCGTACTCCCTTTCTTGCCAGCCTCTGCCTCTTGTGGCTGGTGTCGGTGATATATCCGCAAGCGCCAATCGAGAAAAAGAACGCCAATCAAGTAAAACCTTCACGCACCAAGGCCATGAAAGCCGAGGAGCCGGATCCGATCGTCGCGCAACGACAAGTGATAGCAATATCTCTCTTGCAATCACTGGCCGACGAATCCCGCAGTTTTCGGGATCAAGGGTTGCGCGCACGCGTTGGTGCACGGGCGGCCGACGCACTGTGGGAAACGGATAGCGAAAAGGCACGCATCCTTTTTCGCCGGGCCTGGGACGAAGCGGAAGCAGGCGATGCAGAAACTGCGAGGCGCGAAGCAGAAGAGTTCCAACGACAACAAAGCGCGGGCGGCGCTTTCATACGACGCAGACCACGAGATCTGCGTTCTGAAGTTCTGCGTCTCGCCGCAAAACGCGACAGAGAGTTAGGCGAAGAACTTCTTAAGAAGCTTGACGAAACAAGCGAGCGTGAGACGAAGGAAGCCGCGGATCGGAGTCGTTTGGATCCAGCTTCCGCGCCCCTCGCCGCCGCCAAACGACTCCAGTTAGCCAGAAGACTTCTCGAAGACGGCGAGGTTGAACGTGCGTTACAGTTTGCAACTCCAGTGCTCGATTCAATAAATCGTGATTCGATCAATTTCCTGTCAGCGCTCCGTGAAAAGAATCCTGCGGCTGCTGATCAAGGATTCTTGTCATTACTAGCGCGCGCTCAACGCGATCCAGCGTCAGACGCCAATACAGTCTCCGGTCTTTCGTCCTACGCTTTCACACCTTTTCTTTTCGTAAACTTTTCTCCGGACGGCGGAGCCTCGATATCTCAGGAGAGGCGAGAAACGGCAGCGCCCGATTTACCGGCAAACATTCGCACAACCTTCTTTCGTATTGCTTCGGAAATTTTGCTGCGGCCGCTGCCACCACCGGACCAGGATCTCACGACCTCCGGGCGAGTAGGAAAGTACATGATCATCAAACGGCTCCTGCCTTTATTCGAGCAGTATGCGCCGGAACGGGCGCCAGTCTTGAAAACGCAGATGATTGCGTTATCTGGGGATGTGCCAGAACGCGAGCGAAGCGGTGAGAACCGTGCCATTACACGCGGCATCACGCCCGACGACACATCACGAAACCCGCTTGAGGTTATGCAAGAGCGACTGGATCGCGCCCGCACCTCAGATGAACGGGATGGTATTTATGCAGATTATGCGGT
>JBPCIQ010000074.1:0-8170 GCA_051006135.1 Pyrinomonadaceae bacterium
AACATCTCTTCCGTACAGAGATCACTCGAGCAACTGCCCAGTTGATTCAGAGCGTTTAGCAGCGCGGCGGATTCAGGTTCCTTGCCGGCCAAATGTTTTTTCGCGTCAGGCATGAGGTTTTATGAGACCGCAAGCATATCACGTTCTATGACGTTAGTTGGAATACCTTGCACCGAGTCAATCCGATGGTCCCACGGCTGCCATCCGTCAAAGATTCTCGCCACTGAAACGCGCTGAGGAATTGCTGCACGAGTTCGTCCTGGCGGGTTTGCGGGATGACTACGTGAACGAGTTTCAAGCGTGCGGCTGGCTCCGACATGCGCACTCGTAGCGAAAACTCCGCGAGGCGCGCGCAACTGACTTAGGTGACCTCTTCGTTCTTTAGAAAATCACGCGGGCTAAAGATGTTTATGCCCTGGTAATGCTTCAGCACGAGCAGGTCTTTGTCGCCGGTGATGATGCAATCGCATTCGCCGCTGATCGCAGCAGCCAGGACATTGTCGTCGTCTGGATCGCGGCAGACGGGATTCTCGAGCTTTGAAGCTGAAACCACTGTCATTCTTGATCGCAGGAGGCTCGCTGCTTCAGCAGCCAACTCCAGGGAATACCGAACTTTTCAATCAGTTTCTCTTGAGTCTCGTCGAGAATGAATTCTGAGGTGAACTGGCCGCTGGAGTTAGATCTAACGGGTTTTGGGCGGCGATTTGTAATCCGACAGGAACGCTACTGGGCCAAAGCATCGCCTGCGTGTAAGCATTCCAGTGGTTGTCGCGCAACGAGGCCGCTATCTGTTCCGCAAATCGCCCTGCCTCAGCGTTGCCATTCAAGAAGAGAACCGAACAGGACCCTTTCGGCTCCCGCCGCAATACTTCGCCAAAACGACGCCATTGCTCTGGCGTGAAGGTTCGATCTCTTTGGCGCTCTTCTGCTGCCGCGAGGCGCTTCCGTAGCTCTGTTTCGGCCTTCGCTGCCTCTGATGCCCTTAGAGCATCACGCCGCTCTTTTAAGGTCTCAACCCTTTTAGTGCTGGCGAGCGTGAGTATCACGCAAATCGCACCAGCGGTCGTAAGCCCCGCGCCTAACCAGCGCACCCACCCAGTTTACGGCGGTTACAGTTTCTACGGAGTCCCACCACGAAGTCATAAGGTGTATTCAACTATCGCGATCGCTTTGATATTAGGAGGAATCATCACATTCTTCGCAAAAAGCGTAACGACACAATTACCAATCGGCTCTTCAGCCCATTCTACGGATCGAAGTCAACCTGCTGGCTGCTCCCGAGCTGGCAAATCTCGCCTCCATCTTCGGCGATTTGCTCATCTCGACAATGACGGCCAGCCAAGCCAAGGATCCGGCAATAGTCAGACCGGAGTTCCTATTCGTGCGTAGAGCATGCTGGGAGGCGGCCATTGCCGCGTATTCCCGATGCTTTGAACAGGGGCAGGGCGTGGATCGGCAAACCCGTACCCGTTTGGACGGTTTTGTCAAGGATCTCACTCCGGAGCTTAAAGACTGTCACGATCGAGTGCGCCTTCTTCGCGGTAAACGCATCGGGCACTATGTGGCCCGTGAGAGCTCCCTGATCGTGATCAAACTTGTCGTTATTAGCCTTCTTCAATAATTGATAGGATTCTGTGTTTGGCGTATTATTGAAGCACCCCGACAAGTACCATAGTGTGGATTCTTCCTCGTCCAATCCCCTTGCCGTGGACTCGATATCAGACTGGAGAACTCTCACATGATCTATGAGCCCGTCAAAGTAACCCCTCGTAAAACACTGCCAGAGGACTTGCAGGCTTCGGAAACCCGTTACCGGCGACTTTTTGAATCCGCGCGGGATGGAATACTGATTCTTGATGCGTTAGTCGGAAAATCACCGACGCTAATCCATTCATGGTCGAGCTGTTGGGGTACTCGCGGGATGAATTCATAGGCAAGGAGCTCTGGGAAATAGGTTTGCTCAAGGATGAGACGGCCAGCAAGCAAGCTTTTCGAGAATTGCAGGAGCAGGGTTATATCCGTTACGAAGATTTGCCTCTTGAAACTCAAGCTGGGAAGCGTCGTGAAATAGAGTTCATTAGTAACGTCTACGCGGAGGGAACGCGTCAGGTTATTCAATGCAATATCCGAGACATCACAGAGCGCAGACGGGCTGAAGTAGAGGTAGAACGCCTTCATGCAGAGATTGAGCAACGTGTGAAAGAGCGAACGGAGCAACTTCAGTCGGCCAACCAGGAACTCGAAGCCTTCTCCTATTCGGTCTCGCACGACCTGCGCGCGCCCCTCCGGCACATCAACGGCTTCAGCCTGGCGCTTTTAGAAGATTACGCGGATCAACTGGATGAAATAGGCCAAGGCTATCTGCGAGAGTTGCGTGAAGCCAGCCAGGAGATGGCGCAGTTGATTGATGATGTCTTGCACCTGGCGCGCGTGTCGCGTAGCGAGATGCGACGGGAGGACGTGAATCTCAGCCGGCTGGCGCAGGAAGTGATAGCTGAACTACAAAAAGGAGAACCTCAGCGCAAAGTGTCTCTCAGTATCAAAAAACCACTTGTGACGAACGGTGATCGACGCCTCTTAAAGATCATGCTCAACAACCTACTGGGTAACGCCTGGAAATTTACCTCCAAGCGAGAAGCGGCAGAGATTGCTTTCGGCCAAGAACAGAAGAACGGCGAGAGCTGTTATTTCGTCCGTGATAACGGCGCGGGCTTCGACATGACATACGTTGATAAGTTATTCGGAGTGTTCCAGCGCCTACACACGACTAGTGAATTCGAGGGCACGGGCATCGGTTTGGCGACGGTGCAGCGAATTATTAGCCGGCACGTGGCCGGGTATGGTCAGAAGGGGAGGTTGAAAAGGGGGCAACCTTTTGTTTCACGCTTGGTGACTTCAAGGAGAGAGAGGATGGATAACAAAGTGATTCTACTCGTGGAAGATAATGCGAGAGATGAAGCCTTAACCCTGCGCGCCCTCAAGAAAAATAATATCGCCAATGAGGTCGTCGTCACGCGCGACGGTGTCGAAGCGTTGGACTATCTGTTCGGCACCGGAACCTATGCGGGCCGTGACGTGAAAGTGATGCCGCAACTCATTCTGCTCGATTTGAAATTGCCCAAGGTGGATGGCCTGCAAGTCTTGCAGCGGATCCGTGCCGATGAGCGCACCAAGCGACTGCCGGTGGTGGCCTTCACTTCTTCGAGTGAACAGGAAGACATGATCAAAAGCTATGACCTGGGAGCCAATAGCTATATCCGCAAGCCGGTCGACTTCGAGCAGTTTTTGGAAGCGACCAAAGGAGTAGGCTTGTACTGGCTGGTGTTGAATCAAAGCGCATCTTAGAGCGAGTAGTAATGTTGAAACTTTTACGGGTCTTACATGTTGAGGATTCAGAGCGAGATGTCTTGGCGCTCAAACGCCATTTGTCGCGCGCCGGTTATGAAGTAGTCGCCGAGCGGGTAGATAGGCCGTCAGGAATGAGTGCTGCCCTGCAGACTAAGGAGTGGGACCTCATCCTCTGCGACTATACGATGCCGCAGTTCGACGCGCTCTCGGCTCTCAATCTCCTGCAAGAGACAGGTTTGGACATCCCTTTCATTATCATTTCCGGCACCATCGGCGAAGAGATGGCGGTCGAGGCCATGCTGGCCGGGGCACAAGATTGCTTGATGAAAGATAATCTGGCGCAACTTGCGCCGGCCATCGAACGGGAAATACATGAGGCAAAGAACCGTCATGCTCGAAGACGGATGGAGGAAGCACTGCTCCAGCAAAAAACCGAGTTGAGAGTGCTCTTCGATTTGATGCCAGCAATGATTTGGTTCAAGGACACGGAAAACGGCATCCTTCGTGTCAATCAACACGTTGCTGATAGCATCGGAATAACTGTGGAGGAGATCGAAGGGAAGCTATCCGCCGAGATTTATCCGCAGATGGCAGATAAATACTATGCGGATGATTTGGAAGTAATACGTTCTGGGAAGCCAAAGCTGGGGATTGTCGAGAAACTACAAGATAAGGATGGAAATGAACTCTGGGTTCAGACGGACAAGGTGCCGTACAGCAACCAAGACGGGAAAGTTATCGGCATCGTCGTCGCTGCACGGGACATCACCGAGCGTATGCTAGCGGAAGAAGCGTTAAAAGCGAGCGAGGCAAAACAACGTCAGCTCTTGGAAAGAAATTCGGCGATCCTTGACGCTTTACCGGCTCATATCTGTCTGCTCGACGCTGTTGGAAATATTCTTGAGGTAAATGCGACTTGGAAACACTTTGCCGTCGAAAACAACTATAGCGGGAACACATTCGCTATTGGGACTAATTACCTTGAGGTGTGCGAAAGCGCCTGCGGTGAATTTGTCGAGGGAGCGAAACAGGCTGCTGATGGGATTCGTGCAGTTCTTTCGGGAAAGTTAAGCAACTTTGAATTGGAGTACCCATGCCATTCCCCGGACGAGAAACGATGGTTCAGACTGATGATTGCCCCACTCAAGGACGACCCGTTTGAGGGATTAGTCGTCATGCATCTGAATATTACGGAGCGCAAAACGGCTGAAGGTGCGTTAATAAAACTGACCGGCGATTTGGAAGTAGCCGTGCAAGAATATCGGCAGGTGATTGATCACTCGCTGGATGTGATCTGTCAGGTTGATGAAGCGGGTCGGTTTATTCAAGTAAGCGCCGCAGCTAAAAACGTGTGGGGATATGAACCGGAAGAGCTAATCGGCAGAATGTATATGAAGTTAGTTCATCCTGATGATCACGCTAAAACTGCCCAAGCTGCCATTGATATTATGGCGGGACAAGCAACCAGTACATTTGAGAACTGCTACCTACGCAAAGACGGCTCCATCGCTCACCTCATGTGGTCGGCAATTTGGTCTGCGTCCGATAAGACTATGTTTTGCGTCGCGCGTGATATTAGTAAGCTCAAGCAAGCGGAGGCAGCGCTAAAGGAGAGTGAAGCTAATTATCAAAGCCTGGTTGAATCATCGCCCGCGATTGTCTATCTTGCACAAGCCTACCCCCCTTACTCTCCGATTTATGTTAGCCCGAACATAGTAGCATTTGGATATACCACGGATGAATGGTTCAGCCGCCCGGACATGTGGATAAATCTGGTCCACGATGAAGATCGTGAGCGTGTCCTGCACGCAACCCAAGAGGCTATGAATGAAGGTCTTGATACTGAACTTGAATACAGAATCGTCGCGCGCGATGGTCAAATTCATTGGGTGCAGGATAAGGGACGTTTTATCACGGATCGGCGGGGAAATAAGACTGGCTGGCAGGGAGTCATATTGGACATTACGAAAACCAAAGCACTCGAAACGCAGCTCCGTCAGTCACAAAAGCTTGAATCGGTTGGCCTCCTGGCAGGAGGGATCGCACACGACTTCAACAACATGCTGACTGCCATTAACGGCTATAGCGACCTGACGCTCATGCGCTTGAAGAATGACGACCCCTTACGTCGCAACATCGAAGAGATCAAGAAGGCTGGGGAGCGTTCCGCCTCATTGACTTATCAACTTCTGGCTTTCAGCCGGCAACAAATCCTCCAGCCGAAGGTCCTCTCACTGAATCGAGTAATCATTGACACAAGCCGGATGCTCGAGCGCCTGATTGGTGAAGACATCCAACTTTTCACTAGCCTAAATCAGAAAGCCGGACAGGTAGAAGTTGACCCCGGGCAACTCTCGCAGATCATCATGAATCTGGCCGTCAACGCACGCGACGCGATGCCGCACGGCGGAAAGCTGACTTTCGAAACTGACAACGTCACGCTCGATGAGAATTATGCCCGGCACCATGTCAGCACTATTCCCGGAGAATACGTCATGATGAGTGTCAGCGACACCGGCACGGGCATGAATGCCGAAACTAAAACGCACCTCTTCGAGCCATTCTTCACCACGGAAGTAGGTAAAGGCACGGGGCTAGGACTGGCGACAGTTTACGGCATAGTCAAACAATCGGGCGGTTATATCTGGGTTTATGGCGAAGAAGGAATTGGTACAACCTTTAAGGTTTATTTTCCCAGAGTAATAGAGCAGCCTGAAGCGGAAGCCATAGAGAATACTTCCAAGGAATTACCAAAAGGGTCAGAAACCATACTGCTGGTCGAGGACGAGGACATGGTTCGGACGCTGGCACATCATATTCTGGAGATATGTGGTTACACAGTCTTAGAAGCTCGCAATGGTGTCGAAGCCCTTTCTTTATGCGAGAAACAAGATTGTCATGTTGATTTGTTAGTAACCGATGTGGTGATGCCGCTGATGGGAGGGCGGGAATTAGCCGAGAGGTTCGCACAAATCTACCCACAGATGTGCATCCTGTTTACGTCGGGTTATACGGACGATGCGATTGTCCGTCACGGTGTCATTGAGGCGGGAGTGAAATTCATCCAGAAGCCGTTCACTCCCGACGCTTTGGCGCGCAAGGTGAGAGAACTACTCGATAAAATTTGAAGCAATAAACCACGATGTGTTGCGTTCATTAGATTTTGAAAGTGCGAGCAATTTGGTCACTTCAATCCGCCGACAAGCTCGTGCAGCATCTCGCAGGGCGCTTGCCCGCCATCTGAGCGGGAAGGAAAGCGACAGAATAGTGCCCCGCTTTGACCGGCACTCGGCGCGCGCTTCTCCACAACATCGGCCAACGAATACGCTATCCCGCTCTCTATTCAATTCGGTACTTATTTGAGAGTTTGCAACTTTCCGGTAAATTCATTGGGTTCAACCGAAAATCACTTCGGCTCGGGGCAAGCCCGGCACAGGTCAGTTATCGGTGTACACACGCCATCACCTGGGCAACACTCTCTCGTACCAATGGGGCCAGTAAGACCGTTGCTACCCCGAACTTGGATGTTGCCTCGCTGGCTTTCAATAGTGGGTCCTTTTATTTGGTCGCAATGTCCAAATTGAAAGCTTGAAAAAAGGTCTGGGCCGGTGGCGTTGTCCCCTTCCCCGTTATCTCGTACAGAAAAGGCCATCGCGACACCTAAAGGAATTTCAGCCGGAGCTCTTAATACCGGTCCACTTAGGAAAGCCGTATTACCAACGACTCGCAAACAGTCGATGGTGATGGTGGTGCCGGTAAAAAGGTCGCGCTGTTTAGCGATCCCCGTAATTTGGGTCGTCCTGTCCCCTGCTATGGGCTCGTCGGCGACGCGGGTGTTATCTATCTGGTGCTGGATAATCAAAGGTTAGAGTTCTGGCCACAAGCGCGCGAGGAACTGAAATTCTGCACACTATTGTCATTGAAAGGATCATTATCGAGGCACCCGGTGTCGGTTTCAAACTCTCCTTATCTCCTCATCTAGTATCTCTCGCACCTTTTGCACCAGAGCATTTGAAACCCTCTTTGTAGGAGGGTGCCCAATCGAGTTGATACTTGGCGCTCCCTATCTCAGAAAGCATTTCGCGAGTGAGGATATAGTCGCCACGGGAGTCATCGATGAGCAGGACTTTGATGGTTTCGTTGTTCATTTCGCTGCCAGGATCCTAGTTTTGCTCCGCAGCGCAATGTCATTTCCAATCCGTTGCCGAGAGATCATATTCGCGCTTAGAATCGTCATCGAGTGACACATCCAAGTTCTAGTCTGTAAGTTTTCAGCGCTTCGCTGACCTGCTGAAATTCATCCTCAAGTCTGCTGATCAGAGTTTGGCGATTTCTCCCAGCTGTTCCAATGTCAAGATTGACTGTTTCCAATTCCTGATAGATCGCCGACATCCGAGTAGCACCGATATTGGCGCTGCTGCCTTTCATGAGATGAGCAACTCGTCGAACTTCCGGCACGTCGTTACTGAGTACGGCTGCACGCATAATTTCGAGCTGCGACGTCGTATCGTGAAGAAACAGCTCAATCAACTCCGTGACAAAATCAGGCTGATCGGATTGCTGCAGCTCCTTGAGATCGTTCAACACAGTGAGATTGATCGCGTCAAGTGGAGCCTTATTGCCGGACGTTATCTCTGCATTCACCGCGCGACAAAAGCATCGTCGCTCGTCGGCTTAATCCACTGCTGCAACTTCAGGGCTAGCACGTTTGATTTAACAGGCTTGCTTAGATAATCGTCCATGCCTGCCGCCAAACATTTTTCCACATCACCGTCGAGCGCATTCGCCGTCATGGCAATGATCGTTGTGTGTCTGGCGGTGC
>JBPCIQ010000075.1:0-10655 GCA_051006135.1 Pyrinomonadaceae bacterium
ATCCAATATGGAGAATTCCCAGAGTGATGATCAGGCCGGTGACGATTTTGTAGAAAGTCTTCAAGATGACGGTGTCCCTCATCGAAAGGAATAGTTGACTCACCTCTTGATCGTCCTCGCCCTAAACTCGCGGAGTTGGTTGCAATGTGAAGCCCTTTGGACTAGCGTTGGTTACTTCGGGCAGGAGGACAATGAAACTCACGGTCCAATTTTCCACTCAAGCCTTATTGATCCTCATCCTGCCGGCTGTGCTTGGATTGGCAGTTCCGGGGGAAGGATAATGTAATGATTCGGGCACTAGACTCAAAAAACTCCTTTGCCGACTAGTACGAGCGGGCTTGCGGAGGATCCTATCCTGGTAAAACTCGGATCATTCAGCTACGGACTCTAAGGATCAATTCTACTCATACCCGGTCACTTGAGGGCTCGCTTTGATTAGCCACGGCTTTCCGTTACGAATAAGATGGACGGTGCACTCGCTGACTTCCTACACGACGCGCTTTATGCAAGCATCAATGAAAGTAAGGGCCGTCCAATTGAGATCTAGAAGAAAAGGAATCGCCCGTCATAGAATTGATGAAATGAAGGAACGGAGGAAGACCAATGAATAAACTTGCCGTCATCGTTAGCACCTGCTTCCTCGGGCTTCTAGCGATAATCGGGTGCAGCATGCCTAACGGATTATCAGGAACCGAGGCTAACACGGTGGGGCCAGAGATTCCTGCTCCGGTGCAGCAGCCGGGCAAAAGTTTCTCCTACAATTTTGATACCGACACCACAGGACGGTTGCCGGCCAAGTTTCATGCGGCGTTGACTGGCAAAGGAACCGCGGGCGCGTGGGAGGTTAAAGCGGACTCAAGCGCCCCATCACAGCCGAACGTGCTTGCGCAAACTTCTAGCGATCGGACAAGCTATCGCTTCCCGCTCGCGATCGCAGACGAAGGCTCGTTTCGTAATTTGGATTTGAGCGTCAGGTTTAAGCCGATCAGTGGTCAGGTAGACCAAGCCGGTGGGCTTGTCTGGCGATTTAAGGACGCCAACAACTATTACATCGTGCGTGCTAACGCGCTGGAGAATAATGTCGTGCTCTACAAAGTCGAGAACGGCAAACGAACAGACCTACCTCTAAAGGGAGAAGGCCGCACGTACGGGAAGAAAGCAAGTGTGCCTTCAGCACAATGGAACGAGTTGCGTGTAGTAGCCGCCGGTAATCTTTTCGAGATCTTCGTAAACGGCCAGAAGCTTTACGAGGTAGAGGACAATACCTTTACGGAAGCGGGCAAAGTCGGATTGTGGACCAAGGCCGATTCAGTGACTTACTTCGATGACCTGCGGGTAACTGCGAAATAGGCAAGCAAAGGAGCACGATCATGAACACTACGTCAATAAGTAAGCAACCAGCGCAAGCCGAATGAAAAAACATACGGTGCGAACCGCGAACGAATCCTCAGGGCTACGCGATGGACAAGACTCACCGGTATGCACGTAGCAAGCCTGAGGGGAGAGCAAACGTTCACAAAGCAAGGGATGGTAGCGAGATGGATGACACGGCTTTTGATCTGGCGCGCTCCTACAAGATGGCCCTCGCCACGTTCCACCGGACCGGGGGAGATGGATAAGGCTTCCGGGCTCATCGAGTGAAGTTCGCATCGCGCCGCTCAGGGACGATGCGTACACAGGGGAGGAAGCGGTCGCTCTTCTGCATGTCTTTCAGCGGTGAACCGCGCAATGAAACGATGAAGAACATTTCACGCCGCAAAGCGCTTGGGACAATGATGGCCGGAGGCGCAGCCCTCGCGCTCACGCGATTCCCACACTCAGTAACTGCGGAACCGCATGAAGGAGAAGAAACCATGGCGACGGAAGGTCAAACATCTGGCGTAGCCACTGCGGCACGCGCCTTCGGCGGCCAGCATCAACCGAAGCCGCTCCCGTTCAATCCGGCTAAGCTGGACGGGCTTTCAGAAAGGCTTATCAAATCGCACTGGGAGAACAACTATGGAGGTGCGGTAAAAGCGCTCACCGCAGTCGAACAAAGACTCCAGACGTTGCTGTCGGATAAAGAATTGCCGCCTTACGTCTATGGCGATCTGAAGCGCGAGGAATTGGTGCGCACCGGATCAGTCGTTTTGCACGAGCACTACTTCGCCAATCTCGGGGGCGACGGTAAGGCCGGTGGCAAGGTGCTTGACCTGATCAAGCAATGGTTTGGAAGCTATGAGCAGTGGGAAGCCGAGTTCAAAAAGACTGCGAACGCTTTGGCTGGCGGATCTGGATGGGTGATTCTCGCTCACAACATGCACACCGGCGAAGTCCACAACTATTGGGCATGGGACCACATGCACAACGCACCGATGAGCCGTCCGTTACTCGTGCTCGACATGTATGAGCACGCCTACCACATGGACTATGGCGCCGCCGCCGCGAAATACGTTGACGCGTTTTCACAGAATGTTAACTGGGAAGAGGTTAACCGCCGGGCCGAGTCCAGCTTGAAAGCGAACCTCGCATAACGACGGGTCAAAGAATCAGCCATCAATCTATGAGAGACCACACTATGGGTTTTAGAAGCCGTCATCGAATCCTTCTGATTGTAGCGTTCTGCTTCATAGCGCTATCCCTCGGTTGCACCAGAGGGCAGCAATCTAACGTGACGGAGCGCGGCAGCACGAATGCTGTTGCGCATGAGGTGACTGTTTATGTCTCGACGGATCGTGTTTTTTCCGAACCTATTTTACGATCTTATGAGCAAAAGAGTGGTGTGAAGGTAAATGCAGTCTACGACACCGAAGAAACCAAAAGCACTGGCCTAGCCAATCGACTCCTGGCCGAGAAAAACAACCCGCAAGCTGACGTGTTTTGGTCGAATGAACCAGTGCGCACGCTCATGTTGAAGAAGCGTGGCGTGCTCGCGCCTTACAAGTCGCCGAGCGCAAATGGCATCGCGGATGTATTCAAAGACCCGGAAGGCTATTGGACCGGCTTTTCGGCCCGCTCGCGTGTGATTGTCTACAACACCACGTTGGTGAAGCCAGAAGAAGCGCCTAAGTCGGTTTTTGATCTCACCGATCCGAAATGGAAGGGACAAGTCGCTATCGCCGACCCGCGCTTCGGCACGACCTCATTCCACGTAGCGGCGCTATACGCAGAGCTGGGCGATGAGCGCGCGGATGAATTCTTTCGCAACCTGAAAGCGAACGACGTGATGATCGTCTCGTCAAACTCAGTGGTGCGGGACATGGTGGCGCGCGGCGAAGTGAAAGTTGGACTCACAGATACCGACGACGTTAACGTCGCGCTCGAAGACAAGCAGCCTGTTGCGATGGTCTTTCCCGACCGCGACGGCATGGGAGTTCCGGTGATGCCAAATATGGTTTCGCTCATCGCAGTCGCACCTCATGCGGAGGCGGGTAAGAAGCTGATCGACTATCTCCTCTCACCCGGGGTTGAGCGAATGCTGGCACAGTCAGAGGCTGTGCAGATTCCATTGCACGAAGGCGTCGAAGGGCCAAAGAACATCCCACCGATTTCAAGTTTCAAACCAATGACCCTCGATTATGGTAGGGCCGCAGATCGCGTCGAGGATGCGACGCGCCGTTTGCAAGTAATTCTTGGGATTTGACGAGGGATGGACCAGGTCATTCGCGAGCTGAAACAATCGCTGCGCACGCTTACTCTGCCGACTATGCGCTCCGCACTGCTCAGTTTGGCTTTTATCCTCTTCACCGGATTGTGCCTGCTGCCGGTCGTGTACATGATAGGGGTTTCACTCGTCAACGCCGAGGGCAGCGTAAACCTTGGGAACTACAGCCGCCTGCTTGTCGAGCCGCGCCAGGGTGAGCTGCTATTGAACAGCACGATGCTTGGTGCAAGCGCGGCGATGTTTGGCAGCTTTTTGGGTGCGCCGCTCGGACTACTTCTGGCACGCGCTCGCTTACCGGCCAAGCGGCTTCTGCGTATCGCGCTGGTCGTCCCTCTAATCATTCCACCTTATGTCCTGGCTCTGGCCTGGATTCTTTTGACCAGTTCAACGGGACTTCTAGCGCACACAATCGGACGTGACCTTCTTTCCGGCTGGACTTACAGCTTCGCGGGTGCTGTCGTAGTACTGAGCCTTGCTTACTACCCTCTCTCAATGCTGGCGACGGAAGCCGCGGCGCGACGCGTTGATGGGCATCTCGAAGAGGGGGCTTTGCTAGTCACACATACGCGCCGCGTGCTGTGGCGCATCACGATGCCGCTTATCGCACCAATGATAGCAGCCGCGGCTCTTATTATCTTTGTGCTGGGGCTTTCTGAATTTGGCGTGCCCAGCTTACTGAGGGTCCGTGTGTACACCACCGAGGTGTTTACGGCTTTCGCGGCCCTCTACGACTTTGGGGCCGCTACGGCACTTGCCGTTCCGTTATTAGTGGTCACAGCCATCGTTGCGGTCACGATTAAGCTTATCATTGGCGAGCGGTTCATTTCGGGGCGGCGCAGTATCAATCCCGCGCTGCCACTGACTCTCGGTCGGTGGCGCGTCCTCGTGTTCGGTGGAACGATTCTCGTACTGACGGCGGCAGTAGTCCTGCCGTTGATAGCCCTCGCTTATGAAGCAGGGAACGTTAAGCGCATCGCGTCGACCTTTGAGGGCTCCAGAGAGGCAATCATTAATAGCCTTTTGCTCGCCGCAATCGCGGCCACACTCATCATCACTCTGGCAACTTTTCTCGGCTATTGGCGAGGGCGAGTGCGGACGCGTTGGCGCGGCGTCTTTGATCTAGTTCTCCTTGTCATCTTCGCGGTTCCGAGCACCGTATTAGGAGTGGGTCTAATTGGCCTGTGGAATAGACCGGGTCCGCTCGGCGAAATCTATACGAGTCACGCCATCATTATCATCGCGTATATCGCGCGCTTTGTGACGGTAGCAGCACTAATCCTTGCGGCGAGCGTGCGACAAATCCCCGAATCTTTCGAGGAAGCCGCCGACGTGGCAGGTGCAAGCTGGCCACGTACCTTTGCTCAAATAGTATTCCCGAACATAGGCCAAGGCATCGCCGCGGCTTGGCTAGTCTGCTTCATCTTGGCGATCAGCGAACTTGGAACAACAATCCTTGTCGCCCCGCCAGGCGAATCCACTTTGCCGGTGCGCATCTACACCTTAATAGCGAACACGGCGTCCTCTGAAGTGGCAGCACTAGCCTTGATGGAAGTTGGAATCATTCTTGTTCCACTTACTATGTTAGCTTTTCTAACGCGCGGTGGAGTAAAGCATCGAGGCGAGAGAAGTGGGTAACTCTTTTGTCCGACTCGTGGAAATAACGAAGAGATTCGGCAACAGAATAGTCGTTGATCGCGTAACGCTTGATGTGGCTAAAGGAGAAGTCCTTGCGCTTCTGGGAGCGAGCGGTTGTGGTAAGACGACCCTTTTGCGCCTCATCGCTGGGCTTGAGACGCCTGACTCAGGTGAGCTGTGGATCTCGGGTAAGCGTGTCGCTGCCGGCGGCCAAAACCTTTTGGCGCCCCGCGCACGAGGCATCGGTTTCGTCTTTCAGGACCTTGCGTTGTGGCCTCACCTGACCGTGGAAGGCAATCTGAATTTTGTTCTCGCATCTGCTCGGATGAAGAGCCTTGAGCGGCAAGAGCGGATTGACGAAGTGTTGCGGCTTGTCCACGCCCTGGGTTTCGCCAAGAGATACCCTGCTGAACTCTCCGGCGGCGAGCAGCAACGAGCCGCCATTGCGCGGGCCATCGTAGGCCGCCCGCAACTACTGCTACTCGATGAACCAATGTCCAGTCTTGACTCCGATCTGAAAGCGGCTCTTTCCCACGAGCTTGCGACGCTGCAAAAGGCGCTAAACATCACCACCGTTTACGTGACTCATAACCGAGAAGAAGCCGCCGCCCTTGCCCATCGTGTGGTGTCGATGAAGGGAGGACGTGTCGAACAGGGGCGTGAAAGCAATGATGTCGTACGGACGGGTGAACATCTGTTGTGAGCGACGAGGATTGAGTAAAGCATCTTCCTGGACACTCACCACGACTGCGGGGTAATGCGTTTTGGTCGACCGCTGGTACACGTTGCTATCATCACTAGAGGACAAAGCAGAAATGGTGGTCGAGAGTAAACAGGCGGTCGGAACGGGGCCCAAGCCAGGTCCAGCACTCGAAAGTAAGACCCGCTCCAACAGTCGGAGTGTCTCCTTCGCCGAAGCATTCAGGTTCTGGCTCAAGCTCGGCTTCATAAGTTTTGGCGGACCCGCCGGACAGATTGCGATCATGCACCGCGAACTGGTTGAGCGGCGTCGGTGGATTTCGGAAGAGCGATTCCTCCACGCGCTAAACTACTGCATGCTGCTGCCTGGTCCAGAAGCGCAGCAGCTGGCGATCTACATCGGCTGGTTGCTGCACCGCACAATTGGCGGCATCGTCGCCGGTGCATTCTTCGTAATCCCTTCCGTCTTCGTCCTGCTCGGACTGTCGTACATTTATGCCGCTCACGGTAACGTCCCAGCGGTCGCCGGCGTACTTTCAGGTTTCAAGCCGATTGTCGTCGCTATCGTAGTCGAGGCGGTCATAAAAATCGGCGGCAAGGCGTTGAAGCGTTGGGCGCACCTTGTCATTGCCGTGACCTCGTTTATTTCTATTTACTTCCTTCACATTCCGTTTCCCATCATCGTCTTGGGCGCTGCCATCGTTGGACTACTCGGGGCACGATACATGCCGAATGTCTTTGCCGCCGCTTCGCTCGGAACCAATGAAGCTGATAGGAAAACAGAAGGCCTGGATCAGCAGATGGAGGTAGTGCCGCTCGTCATCGACGACCATGCGATGCCTCCGGCACACACACTTCCAAATAGAGGGCGGACCCTCAAAATCCTCGCGACCGGTCTTGCGCTTTGGATATTGCCTCTCGTGGCATTGATTACCTGGCGTGGCTGGGGAAGCCTCCATGCTCAAGAATACCGTTTCTTCACCCAAGCGGCTCTGGTAACGTTCGGTGGCGCTTACGCCGTGCTCGCTTACGTGACGCAGGCGGCCGCGGGCTCTTTCGGGTGGATGACGAAGGTCCAGGCGGTGGATGGGTTGGCGCTCGCTGAGACTACGCCCGGACCACTTATCATGGTCCTTCAGTTCGTCGGCTTCATGGCAGGGTGGAACAATCCGCAGGGCATGGGTCGAACCGCCAGTGCCGTGACGGGCGCCTTGATCACCACCTATGTCACGTTCCTGCCGAGTTTCCTGTTCATCTTTCTCGGCGCACCATATATCGAAATCTTGCGGGGCAACAAGAATCTGACGGGCGTGCTTTCAGGCGTGACCGCAGCTGTGGTCGGCGTCGTTTTAAACCTCGCGCTAGTATTTGGAGCGGCTGTCATCCTCCCACAAGGCCAGGCAGGCAACGCGGATTGGTTCGCCGCCGCAATGAGCGTCGCGGCGTTCGTTGCTCTTTATAAGTTCAAAGCCGAGGTGCTCTGGGTGGTGCTCGCTGGCGGGCTGATCGGTCTTGGGAAGACAATGCTGTTGCGGTGAGATGGGTGAAACTTGAATCCCTTAAACGCAGATGAACCTGGGCGGGAAGCCCATTCTTTGAATCGCCCCGCCGTACAATCCCGCGGGTTTTTCGTGTGGGAAATTTTTGACCAGAATTCCCAGCACGCGACGTATAGTGGACCGTAGCGGATGGGACGGAATGTAAAAACCCTAGTAAATCTGTGGTGGCTGCAACTTTTGAAAAGGCAAATACTTACGTTTTTGCCGAACCATTGGTTTGGGACCGAGAGGTCGGAGGTTCGAATCCTCTCGCCCCGACCAATTAAATCAACTATTTACGGTCATCTGTACTGCGGCCGTATCTCTTGTGTGGGAGATTTGTGACCAAAATTCTGAGACCGCACCTGTTTCTGAAGCTGGACGGCACGAATGTATCGCATCGATCACTCTTCCAGAAGCAGAGACAGAAGTAGAAACAGTTGCGAAGACCTCACGCGCGGCAGCCAATAAGTCCTATCGGACGAGAGGCAAGCGAAAAAACTTTTTAAAGCACTGGCGCCGACATATGCAACGATTCATCTCGCGACTCATGGCGTCCTGGATAACCGACATCCTCTTTACTCGCATTTGCTGCTGACGAAAACGGAAGGCGATGCAGAGAATGACGGGCTACTGGAAGCGCGTGAGATCATGAATATGAAGCTCAATGCTGATTTGGCCGTGCTGTCCGCCTGTGAAACGGCAAACGGCAGAATTAGTCCAGGCGAAGGTGTGATGGGGACTTCATGGGCGTTTTTCGTCGCTGGCACTCGCTCGATGTTAGTAAGCCAATGGAAGGTCAACTCCGCGAGTACGTCAGAGTTGATGGTGAATTTTTATCAGGCTCAAGAGTTAAGAGAAAAAGCACAAAGTGGCAAGAAGGCACGTTCGCTCCAAGACGCAACTCTGCGACTTATGAAGGACGATCGTTATCAGCATCCGTTTTATTGGGCGGGATTTGTACTGGTCGGCAGTAATAACTAAGGAAAAAGTGCCGAAGAGTCGGCCCTTTTCGAACACTGGTTGGGGCTCTTAACGTTCGCATCCCAAACTTGAACCAACGCTAAGACCAAACCGACCGCCTGCTGCTTTCTTCGGCTTTTTACTTGGTGGGATTCATTTTGAGCCATTCTGCGCGTACGAGAAAACTTCCTTCGGTGACAATGCGATCGCCCGTGCTCAATCCTTCGAGCACTTGATAGCGGCCGTTACTCTCCGGTGAAAGTCGAACCGTTCGCATGGCAAAGACGTTCGGATCATTAGTTGCGACAAAGACAACTTGTTGATTGCTGAGGTTCTGCACTGCTGAAGTAGGAATCGTTGGCGCTGTCTTCTCCGCTCCGCCCGTCGCACCGAAGGCTATATTAACGTACATGCCTATTTTGAGTGCCTGTCCGGGGTTCGCAAGCTCAACGCGCACCTGGCCAGTTCGCGTCGCCGGATCGAGCGCTGGATCAATGTAGGAAACCCGACCGCGAAAAACCCTTCCAGGATAAGCGTCGCTTGTAATATTAGCGCCGCTACCTACGCGTATCAGTCCCAGGTCTTTCTCGTAAACCTGACCAATCACCCACACGCTCGATAAGTCGGCTACGCGCAGGATTTCTTTGTCCGCTTGAATCACTTCGCCCGGATTTGCTGATCGCGAAATCACGCTGCCTGAGACTGGCGCGGGCAAGCTGACCTCGGAACTGATCTGGGACGAGGACTTGAGTTGGTTGATGCGCTGGGCACCCAGACCGAGCAACAATAGTCGCTGGCGTTGCGACGCGGCTTCCGCCTCTGCTGTCCGCAACTTGGTTGTTGCCTGTTCCATCTCTTCGCGACTGGCGGCTCCGATTCCAACTAACTTCATTGTTCTGCTGTGGTGCTTGTGATGTTCGTCCAGGTCAGCAACAGCCGAAAGGTATTTGGATTGTGCCATTGCCAGATCGTCACTGAACACTATTGCCATCGTTTGGCCCTGCCTCACGTTCTGGCCCAACTCGGCATTTACGCGACGCAGGATGCCACTGACGACTGAGACAACGGGAGTGCTGCGATAGGTGTTTGCCTGTACCGTTCCGGTCGCCAAGGCCCCCGTACCAGTTCCGGCAGCAAGTAGCTGTTCGCCCACCGTCTCAACCCTGATGCCGGCATTTTGCGCTGTTTGGGGAGACAGAGTGACAGTGGACTCAGTCGTTGCAGGTTGAGTGACGGTGGTCGATTGATCGCCCGGAATGGTCCGCGGCGCTGGCACAGGTCTACCAGCTCCGCTCTTACTGCTGTTCCAAATCAGCAGTCCGGCAATCGCGGCTATTGCGACGAGGGCGACGACAGCAACCATGACTACCGTGCGCGAACGACTCCATCTTCGACGACTACTCTCGGCAATCGTTACTTTTGCTGCGGTGATTTCGTTTGCGCGCCCCTGTGGATCGCCGGAGGGACGTTCGGTTTTGTCGTTCATTTAACCTCAACCTTCTTGGCGGCATCTCCACCTGATGCTGCTGAATTGGCGAGGGCTATCAACTTCGGCTCAGCAGCGGCGCGCAACATCTCGACACGCGCGAGATAGGTTTCCAGCAGTGTATCGATGTATCCATTCTCAATTTCAATGAAGCGGCGTTGTTCGGCGATATAATCCAGCAACGTTTTGGAGCCGAGTTCGTAAGTTTGCCAAACCACATTCAGATTGCTGCTCGCCTGTTCTCTTACGCCCACGCGATAGATTTCCATTGCGCGTGCGGCTCGCTGGTAGCGCGCAAACGCCGTAGCGACTTCGGTCCGCACCGTTAACTCCATAAACTCGCGTCGCCATTTCGCGGCCTCGGTCTCAGCGACCGCTGCCGCGATCGCGCCCTGGTTTTTGTTTCGCACCGGCAGTTCGAGACGTATACCTGCTGACATGGAATTAAAAACTCCCTGAATAGGCACAAGCTGACCCCCCATGTTGATGCCCTGCTGAGGAAAGCTGGAATCCATTCGCTCATACTTAGCTGTCAGGCTGGCATCGAGCCGGCCCTGCGCCCGTGCCTGATTAATCCGGGCCGATGCCAAATCTTCCGTTGCCCGGGCGGCCAAAATGTCCGGTCTTGTGCGAAGGGCCTCTTCAGTGGTGATTGCCAACGGAGGTAGCGGGTCAATCAGGTGGGCGAAGT
>JBPCIQ010000076.1:0-3433 GCA_051006135.1 Pyrinomonadaceae bacterium
AGCTTGAGATCTGTAGAATTCTGTCGAGGCCTTGTCATTTGAGAACCAACTGAGGGAGCGTACCGCGTCTGTACAGAATGGAGCGGATTCCTCTACCCGTGAAATGGGCATAGGGATCTAAAGCCCGCGAAGCGTGGCAAAAGCATAGGCCCTGGGGCGTGTGAGCCCCAGGGTAGCCGCAAAGCAGATTCGTAGCCCGCGAGCGGGCGGCAGCGTTATCAAGAGAGACAAGTGATGAAAGAATCGCTTAGGACCGTTTCACGAGCAAAGGCAGCCTGAGAAAGCTTGGGGTGTGTTTCTGTCTTCTTAATTCTGCAGGTACATGTTCGCGGCCATCTTGGTCAGCTTCCAAACCTTGCTCCATTGGATCCGGTCGCTGCCGTTCTCACGGCCGGTGAGCTTGTCGAAGATCAACTTGCGGAACAACCGTCCCTCACGTTTGAGCATCAACTCTTTCGCGTCGGGCTTAGCGGTTTCGAAGAAGCTAAACTCCGGATCGGTGACGATGCCGATTCCTTCCAGAGTCATCAGCGCCCGCATAACGTAGGTGAAGTTGGCCGGCAGACGGAAAGGATAGTCATACATCACCTCGGCGAGGTCGTAAGTCAGCTCTTTAAAGTTCACTTCACCCAGTTTCAGATTCAGATAATGTTTAAAGAGTCCCTCTACGATGGGACGAATCGTTTCCGAATCGACGCCAGGCTTCAGGAAGTTGAGATTGATAATGTCCTGCCCCAGGCCATGAACATCGCGACTTACGACGTGGAAAAAAGCATCGATCATCTGCGACTGCAGACGGGGCGTGATGCGGCCCGTCATGCCAAAATCGAAGAAGGCAAGATGACCGCTATCCATTACCAGCAGGTTTCCCGGGTGTGGGTCAGCGTGGAAGAACCCATCTTCAAGCAACTGCTTTAGATAAGCGCGCACCAAAAGTCGATTAACTTTTACGGGCGAGATTCCCCGCGCGCGTAACGCTTCCAGATCGACAACCTTGGTACCGCGAATAAAGTCCATGGTCAGCACATGTGACGTGCTGTGTGACCAGTGAATCGCCGGCACCCGGACTGCTCGCCAGTCTCGGAAGTTATATCGGAAACGATCCGCGTTACGCCCCTCGCGCGCGTAATCCATTTCTTCAAAGATAGTAAGGTAAAACTCTCGCAGCATTCCTTCCCAGTCGGCATTCTCATTTGCTCGAGGAAAAAACCGGTTGGTTAATTTCACCAGCCGGTAAAGAATTGCAATGTCGAAGCTGATAATTTCTTTAAGGTTAGGCCGCTGCACTTTGACCGCGACCTCCTTGCCGGTATGCAAACGAGCACGATAAACCTGCCCCAGCGACGCAGCGGCAATGGGCTCGGCATCGATCTCAGCATAGGCTTCCAGCACGCTGCGACCTAATGCAGCTTCTATTCGCGCGTAGGCGTCGGCCGTGGGAAACGCCGGAACCTGGTCCTGCAAGGTAGAGAGTTGTTTTATGTAGGAAAGCGGTAGTAGATCACCGCGAGTACCAAGGGCCTGGCCGATCTTTATGAAGGTCGGTCCCAGCGCAATCAGGTTCTCGCGCAACCAGACTGCCTGTTCTTCGAGTCGCGCCACTTTCCTGGTTGAGCCATCCGCGCCGCGAAAAACAACGAAACGCAAAATGCGGATAACTCTGTCGAGAATCCGTCCAACAACATCACGGCAAAACTGAACAAACTGCGCCCCGCGACCCCCCACACGCGCAGCTTTTCTCCGCCGTTCGGCAGCGCGAGTATTAAACTTTGAGCGAATGTCGTAGCTATCCAGAAAGAGATAGAGCGTTAGCAGGCCGAGCACACGCGAGACATTGGCCACGCGCAGCCAGCCCCGAAACCCTTGTCCTTTCAGAATCTGATCTACTAGCTCATCATTAAGTGGCGCGGACGGCGCGTCGCCTTTGGGCGGCCGCGACGGAGTTGAGCCTCCGTTGTGGCTCACACCGTTAACGTCCTGACCTCCGAGAACCGCAGGAATAGGAACTAATGATTGCTCTATCTTCATCGTACGCTCTAAAGCGTGCAAAAGCGGGCCATGCCCGCCTCTAAAACGCTTGCACTGTCAGAACAGAGAGCGGTAGCGACCTGTTCTCAACTGGGAGAGGACAACCCGGTCGTTACCGCTCCCGGTTCTGACAAGGATAACCCTGTTCAGCCTCCAAATACTATCTCTCAAAGCATTGATAACATGTGTTTGGCGCCGGCACGCTCAAAGTAATTCTGCGCCTTGTCTACATCCCTGGTTATCTGGGTTTTCAACGATTCCAGTGAGTCAAACTTCCGCTCGTTACGGAGGCGGTAAAGAAAACGTACTCGAATTACGTCTCCGTAAAGATCGCCAGACCAATTCATAACGAATGTCTCCACCGAAGGTTCCGAGCCGGTTTCAAAAGTCGGCCGCGTGCCCACATTTGTCACGCTGCGCCGCCACTGCCCGTCAATCAGCGTTCCGGTAACGTAAACGCCATTCGCAGGTATGACGCGGTTCTGCGGACGCAGGTTGGCTGTGGGAAATCCCAACGTATGGCCCCGCTCATTTCCTCGTTCAACGCGACCCTCAACACCGTAAGGGCGACCCAGCATTCGACGGGCCAAATTCACCTTCCCTTGCGTCAGCAACTCGCGAATCTTGCTTGAACTCACGCGCTGCCCACGCAAACAAACTTCCGAGACTTCCCCGGCGACGAACCCCACCTCTTTGCTAACCTGGCGCAGTAGATCAATGTTGCCTTCGCGATTGTGGCCGAATGCGAAGCCACGTCCCAGGTAAACTTCCCTGGCATGCAGACGGTCCATTACTACGTCTCGGAGAAAGTCTTCCGCCGGAATTTTCGAGAATTCTTCAGTGAAACGCACGACGATGGATTGTTCGATTCCCAGGACGCCAAACGCTTCGACTTTCTGATCTAATGTTTGCAGGAGGGGAGGGGACGATTGGGGATGCAGAACCGCGCGCGGATGCGGATCGAAAGTTATGGCAGTGGGGACGGCGCCGAGGGCACGAGATCTCTCAACAACAGTGCGCATGATTAGTTGATGCCCCAGGTGCAGGCCATCAAAAACTCCAAGGGTCAGCACGGTCGGGCGTTGGATGTCAGCGTTGTCGGTGCCGTGAAATAGTCGCATAACGGACGTACTTAGTGATGACGCTAGACAGTGGTTTCAGATCATTTTCCATTTCTCATTTCTCAATTTAGCATTTGGCATTGTTGATTTGTTCGTTCGAGTCCGTTCGTTGATTTCGTGGATCGTTCGCATCTCTGCAAACGATCCACGAACTAACACGAATCACCACGAAATGAGATCCAGGAAAACGACGAAATGAAAAATGACAACTGATATGTGGAAAATGATCCGATCACCGCTGAATGATTCGGCACTCATCGCTGACGACCACTGATCCATCACTC
>JBPCIQ010000077.1:0-10662 GCA_051006135.1 Pyrinomonadaceae bacterium
TCTGTTATCCGACGACGCCCGCGCAATATTTCCATCTCTTGCGGCGTCAGGTGAAACCAGGAATGGAGCGACCGCTAATCGTCATGACGCCGAAGAGTCTGCTGCGCCTTCCGGCAGCGACTTCCAAACTCGACGACTGTACAGCTGGGGGATTCCAGCCGCTCATTGCGGATCCGGAAATTAAAGACGCCGCCATCGTTGAACGCATCGTTGTTTGTAGCGGTAAGGTTTATTACGATCTTGTTGAGGGAAGAAAGACTGCCGGCGAGCAGCGAGTGTCGCTAGTGAGACTCGAACAGTTCTACCCCTTCCCGCTCAACCGACTACGCGAGGTACTGGGAAGTTACCCAAATGCGAAGCAGCTGGTTTGGGCGCAAGAAGAGCCCAAGAACATGGGTGGCTGGACCTTCGTAGGCCCGCGTTTGGAAAACGTCGTGCCCCACCTTGGACGCCCGCGATACGTTGGCCGCGCCGCTTCAGCTAGTCCCGCAACTGGCTCCTACTCCATTCACCAGGCGGAGCACGCGAGCCTCGTGCAAGAAGCTCTTACCCTATAATGTCGTGTCGGCGGGTGCTTCGAGTGCGCGACTGGACACGTGGCTAACAATCAACTACGGAACCGTGAGCGGTAGAGGCTGTGTGAAAGCCCAAAATGGTCACGATAATTTGCAGGTCTGGAAGGTGGACCCTGTCCCCGCTCTTACGTTGAAAACAAGAATCGTTTTAGACCATAACTCGATTCATTCTCATCCTCCAAAAGGAACTTCTTCACATTGCACGCCAACCGCCGACCCACAATTTCCCGGGAGTGGCTGAAAACTGAGGCGGGGACGGGGTCCGCCTTCCTGACCCTGAGATTACTAAGTGACCTGTAAGTTACCGTAAGCCTTTGGGGTTTGACACCGGCTGCCGTCGTAAAGCTTTCGCTTTGCCTCACAAAGTACTTGACAGAAACACGAGCTCCCCTTACTATCAGCACGATGGGTTCGATTCACCTTGTTCCACCAGTTACAGAACAGCCGCCGGCGCTGCACGAACGCGCCATGGATAACTTGCGCTACATCCGCGAAACGATGGAGCGCTCGTCAGCCTTTACTGGCGTTTCCGGATGGGGTGAGGTTGCGATCGGCGTTACGGCGCTTGCCGCAGCTTATGTCGCAGCTCAGCAGGCGACCTTCAAGGCCTGGATCGCGGTCTGGATAGCCGGAGCATTAATTTCGCTCTTAATAGCGGGTTGGTCGATGGATCGAAAGGCCAGAGCGGCGGGCATGCCGCTTTTTTCGGGGCCGGGTCGCAAAGTGGCCTTTAGTCTATCGCCTCCAATCTTCGTCGGCGCATTGCTGACAGTCCTGCTTTACCGCGTCGGCGTAGTTGATGCGATTCCGGGCGTATGGTTGCTCCTTTACGGAACCGGGGTCGTCACTGGCGGGATGTTTTCGGTTAGCGTTGTTCCAATCATGGGGCTCTGTTTTATGTTACTAGGCGCGGTTACGCTCTTCGCCCCTCCAACTTTTGCCAACTGGTTCCTTGCCGCGGGTTTTGGTGGGCTTCACATAATTTTCGGTGTAATCATCGCTAGGAGATACGGTGGCTAAACAGTCCGCACTAAAACATTCCACGCAAAGAAAGCACGAGTCTGCCCCGGCCGGGCCGCGAGAAGTTCGTGGTGTTAAGGCTAAGAGTGCCGCACCAGCGTTAGATCGCCTGATCCACGAACGATTGCGGCTCGGAATAGTTAGCGGCCTCGCAGCCAACGAGTCTCTAACTTTCAACGATCTTAAGAGCTTACTGAATACGACGGACGGCAACCTTAGCGTGCATGCTCGTAAGCTTGAGGACGCCGGCTACATTACCTGTACAAAGTTCTTCGAGGGTCGCTTGCCCAGAACTGAGTACAAAGTGACCGCAGCAGGCCGACGGGCATTAGAAAGCTATTTGAACCACATGGAGACGCTGATTCAGCAAATGCGAAACCGATAGACCGGTTCCGATCCCCCCCTTTTTTTTGCGCCGTCGCTTTGCAATGCAAAGCGCTTTGCTTTGCGGTTTCTTTTAACCCACAGGAGACTTCAATGTATACCAACGTTAACCTTGCCGCGCCGCTTGGAGTGTTGGCGTTACTAGGCACCACCTTCGTACTGGCAATAGCTGGTTTGATTTTCGCTTATACGATCTTCGCGCGAAAGTTTCTTGGGACGATAGCTGTGCTGTTGGCTGGCGCAGTCATTGTCACAGTCTACCTGGGGCTGATGCTCCTAATGTCTTTTACCAGTGGCGAGCGGGTTCTGGCGCGAGGACAGGAGAAACATTTCTGCGAAATCGATTGCCACCTTGCTTATTCCATCGTTGATGTGCGCCAGACAAAAACGCTCGGCAATCCCCCAAATCAATTCTCCGCTTCAGGCTTGTTCCACGTCATACAGATCAAGACGCGTTTTGACGAAGATACGATCGGTCGGAACAGAAGAAGTGGCCCGCTAAAGCCGAATAGCCGTGTCGCCACCGTTATCGACGATCAGGGTCGCGAGTATGCGCCTTCTCAGGATGGCCAGAGAGTGTTATCCCAGTCCGAGGGCATTGGTACCCCGCTGACCACACCGCTGCGACCGGGTGAGTCCTACACAACTTCGCTGGTGTTTGATCTTCCGGCGGGCGTCAATAATCCCACGTTACTTATCAATGAAGGTGAAACAGTCACCCACCTGGTAATCGGACACGAAAACAGTCTGTTGCACAAGAAGACCAGGTTTCAACTGTGAGTAATGAGTTTACGAAAGACTGTTTTACGCATCGCGCCTATTGGAACCAGCTAGTGTCTGAGGCGTGAACAAACACCGGTGGGAGCAATTTACTCACCTGGGTTTCGCATTAACAATTCCAATCTCAAGTCGGCGAAAGTGCACGCGTCGGGAGAGATCGTAATTCCGATTAAAAACCGAAAGGCGTAAGGAGCAGTTTAAAATGACCAGGCGAATCATTGCCATTGCTTTTATCTTCGTGTGCGCATCGGTGGGCTGGGCCATCCTCGGAGGCACACTCTTTTACCAGATCGCCATGGTGATGCCTGAGAAGCTTCAGCCCGGGCCGCTGGCGGGCAGGATTAGTTTCTTTGCGCCAGCTTCGCTTTTCTTTTTCTTTTTCCTGATGCTGATCATCACAACGATGCGCGGCATCGACCTTCATCCGATGAATTATTTCTTCCTTGCGGCTGCGCTCTTCTCATTCCACCTGATGCTTGCCTATCTGGTAGATCACGTGTCTATCCCCTGGCATTTGTGATCTCTTCCGTCGTTTCAATTTTCCTGGTCGTGAGCTATCTGCGTCTGGTTGTCGGAATGCACTTTGCCAGTCGCGAGGCGGCGCTGGCGCAGTTTGTCTACCTGGTAGCGTTCTCGTATGCCTTCTTCCTCAAAGGTTTCACCGGTCTGGCAATAACAATTGGTTCGGTTAGCACTTTGTTTGTCGTGATGCAGATCACCGGCCGGATTCGTTGGAACGTAAGTTTGCCCTGACATCTACAGAACACCCGACAACTGAACTGACCTGAGTGTTAGTAAACTTTCTCGTGTAATCCGTCGTACAGCCAATACGCGGATTTTCCGCGTTTCCTAGCTTAAATCATGAAAGCCCTTTTCTCGTTCTATTCTGATGCCCTGAAGATTGCCCTGCAGTCGATTTTTGCCCACAAACTCCGTGCATTTCTCACATTGATCGGAATCATCATCGGCGTGGCTTCGGTTGGGGTGGTGGGTGCCTCGATCAGCGGGCTGAATACTTATGTCGTCGATAAGATGCAGAAAGTGCTGGGCAGCAACCATTTCATGATGGCGCGCATGGCTTTTCACGGCCGTTTGTCGGATGAGGAGTTTGAGCGTGTCAACCGGAGAAATAAACGCATCAACTGGGACGATTACGAGTGGGTGCGCGAGCACTGTCGCTCATGCTCCGAAGTTGGCGCTCAGGTGCAAGGCCAGAGTGACCTAAGACAGGATGGCGTGGAGTTTCCGGGTGCCTTGATTTTTGGCTCCAGCGCCAACATGGTGGACATCGAAGATAAGACGATCGCCGAAGGTCGCTTCATCTCGGCGGATGAAGTGCAGCGCTCGGCACTTGTCTGTGTTTTGGGCGGCGATATCAAAGAGAAGTTTTTTCCTAACACCAGTGCCGTGGGCAAGACTCTGAAAATTCGCGGCTTGCCAATGCGCATCATTGGGGTGGAAGAGAAGCGTGGCGCCTTTTTCGGCGATTCTTTTGACAGGCACGTCTACATTCCGGTAACCAGTCACTTGCAGATTTTTGGTCGCAACGGATTACAGATACATGGAAAGTCGCGCAACCGCGAAAACTTCCAGGCGACAATCGAGGAAGCTCGGGTCGCGATGAGAAACAAGCATCGACTAAAAGGAAATGAAGAGGACGACTTTGGAATCGTAAACGTCGAGGAACTCAATAACCAGATCGATCAGTTTACCGGGAGCATTGCCACAGTCGTCGTTCCGATCACCCTCATCACGCTGATTGTTGGCGGCATCGTCGTAATGAATATCATGTTAGTGAGCGTGACCGAAAGGACCTTCGAAGTCGGCTTGCGCAAAGCTGTTGGGGCCACAAGGAAGCAGATTCTCCTCCAGTTCCTGATTGAGTCGGCCATTCTTTGCGCGTTGGGGGGAGTTCTGGGTCTCTTGTTGGCGTGGGGTGTTACCCAGTTAATCACGGTGCTGGCTTCCATCACGATGACCATCACGCTTGGTTACATATTACTGGCGCTGATCGTCTCAACGGCTATCGGCATGATTGCCGGAATCTATCCCGCATTCAAGGCGGCCAGGCTTGATCCGATTCTGGCCCTTACTCATGCTACGTAACTCAACAAGTGAGGAAGAGAATGGATATCATTTTCAATAAGTCTAAAAGGAATCTTTGGAGTGTGGTGCTTGAGTTGAGTTTGAATTACAGTCACTTCTCATTAACACCGGCTTTAGCCCGGTGACCACTCGCCGTCGAAGGAAGCAGGAAACCGTTTAAACGGTTTTGGGTTTCGTGCGTGGATACCAGGTAACCGGGCTAAAGCCACGGTGTTAATTGAGAGTAACGAAACAGGGTGTCTCTTAGTTGAAGCCTAAATGAAGCTTAAGCTGGCTAAAAGTGTCCTGCGAGAAACCCTGGTGATGGCGCTGGATAGCGTCCGATCGCACAAGTTCAGAAGTTTTCTCACCGTGCTGGGGATTGTGATTGGCGTGATGACGGCGATCACGATTGCTTCGATTCTGACCGGGCTGCGTCAGAACATTGTTTCCATCATCGAGGAGTATGGCACTAACAATATCTATGCGTTTCATCTCTCGACCGGCCCTCGCACGGGCGAAGATCGATCTGAGCGAACGAGAAAGCCTCTCACGATTGCCGATGGCCAGGTGATCGCGGCGCAGGCCGGTGCGGTTGATGAAGTCGCCGCCGTGGCGCCGAACGTCGGCTACAGCGGCGGTCCTTTCGACGACAATGTCACGTACCAGGGCCACAACTACCGCTGGGGCAACACGCAGGGCGTAAGCGCAAACTACGCAGACATAACTAATATAGTCCTCAAAGAAGGGCGGTTTATAACTGAATTGGATGACCAGCAGCGCGCCAACGTAATGGTGATCGGCGTTAACGCGGCTGACGCTCTTTTTCCGGGACAGAATCAAATAGCCGGCACCCTCGTGAGAATGGGGGGGTACAACTTTGAGATTATTGGCGTGCTGGAAAAACGAAAGGCAGGATTCTTCGGCGAGAACGAAGAAGATAATGCGGTCTTTATTCCCTTGCGGACCGCACAAAAAGTCGCGCCCGCCAGGGGTTACCTGTTGCTCGTCATTCGTGCCCGATCCGGCCAGGTAACGGAAGCCCTTCAGCAGGCGCAAGAAATTCTACGCCGACGCCGCAACGTCAAATTCGGCGATCCGAATAATTTCGATATAAAGACAGCCGACAAGTTTATCGAACAGTTTGACAGCATTACGGCAATGGTCGGTCTGATCGCCATTGCGATTTCCAGCCTTGGTCTATTAGTAGGTGGTATTGGCGTGATGAACATCATGCTGGTCAGTGTCACCGAGCGCACGAAAGAAATTGGAGTTCGCAAGGCGCTCGGAGCTCGCCGGCGGGATATCGTACGGCAGTTTCTCTTCGAGGCGATGACGTTAACTTTCATGGGCGGGATTCTCGGGGTGGTTTTGGCCGTGGGGATCAGTCGTATCATCATGCTCCTGGTTCCCAGCCTTCCGGCCTCAATTCCCAGTTGGGCCGTGATCGCCGGTCTTACCGTCTCCGTGGGAGTCGGTCTAATCTTTGGTGTCTGGCCGGCGCGAAAAGCCTCCCGCCTCGATCCTATTGAGTGCCTCCGCTACGAATAGCGCCCCGTTCCATCAAATCTCGTCTATAATGTCGGCATTGAATCGCTCCGGTCGTGAATAGCGCTACGGCTTGGGCTATGGGGAATCTCTAGAACTCAAAGATGCCTGTCAGCGCGCAATAACTGCAGTGAAATACTCACAACAAAGCTTTGGCGGTGAATGGACTTCCGAGAAACTCAAACGAGTCCGCAAGTATCTCGTTGCGTATGCAACGATCATGAACAAACAAAAATTTCGGTATGCATATATCGATGCTTTTGCTGGCACGGGATATCGAACCCTTAAGCATGACGAGAAGCCTCTCTCTCGCATTTCCCTGAAGTGTTCGAGTCGGATTCCCAAGAGTTTCTTGATGGCTCGGCCCGAATTGCCCTTCAAGTTGAACCCCACTTCACCAATGTTCGCCGGCGTTGCAGAGAATCCTCTGCCTCTGTTCAATTCTCGTAACGTCCCCCTCTACTTGTTATGCTTTGCATCCGGCAATTCGAGAGGAGCTAAGGCGGCAATCAAGATCGCACAGGACATCTTGAGGCCTTATCACCATGGCAATTAAATCCGCAATTGAGTGGACGGAATCGACTTGGAATCCATTAACGGGTTGCACAAAGATCAGCCCCGGCTGCAAGCACTGTTACGCAGAACGGATGGCAAGGCGACTCCAGGCGATGGGTCAGGCCAACTATGTCAATGGCTTCAGCCTTACCTTACATGAGCAGGCTCTTTCATTGCCTCTACTCTGGAAGAAACCTCAGACCATCTTTCTCAACTCAATGAGCGACATGTTTCACGCAAGTGTTCCGCGCGAATTCATTCTCAGTGCATTTGATGTGATGCAAGAAGCGTACTGGCATCGGTTCCAAGTCTTAACCAAACGGTCGGAGCGATTGGCACGTCTGAGCTCGCTTTTACCGTGGGCTGCAAACATTTGGATGGGCGTCAGCGTTGAAAATGACTCGTACACGACTCGTATAGATCATCTTCGCGATACTGGTGCGGCCGTCAAATTCCTTTCTTTGGAACCTTTGCTGGGACCTCTTGACAACCTTCAGCTTGAATTTATCGACTGGGTGATAGTGGGTGGCGAATCCGGGCCCCGCGCACGCCCGATGAATGCGGATTGGGTTACGTCGATTCGGGATCAATGCACTAAAAGAGGTGTTCCTTTCTTCTTCAAACAATGGGGTGGGGTACAAAAAAAAGAAGTTCGGAAGGGTGCTGGAAGGACGCACATGGGACGAATTGCCGAAGTCTAGTCAACCAATTTCCCGCAGCTTGACTCCAAAACAATAAGATCCGACCAACAAAGCGACACTAACAAAGCTGACCCGGAGACTCAATCAGTGCAAAGGATAACGCAGCGCGATCTAATCAAAGAGTTTCTCACCTACATCCAGGTCGAGAAAGGGCTTGCTCGTAACACTCTCGAAAGCTATGCCAGGGATCTCGCGCGACTTCAGCAGTGGGCGAACAGATCCGGCAAACCTATTTCAGAACTGGCGCGCCCGGATCTCAGGAAATGGATCGCGCAACTCTCAAAAGATGGCCTGGCGCCTTCTTCCGTGGCAAGAGCTGTTAGCGCGGCCCGAGGTCTGTTTCGCTTTCTGATGCTTGATGGCCACATTAAAGGCCAACCCACCGAAGATCTAGACACTCCGCAGCAGTTCGCGTACCTGCCGCAGTTCCTGACCGAAGACGAGATCAACCGGTTGCTTTCCGCTCCCGACATCTCAAAAGAGGAAGGCGTGCGGGATCGGGCGCTACTCGAACTGATGTACGCGGCCGGGTTGCGCGTGTCGGAACTTGTTTTAATGAAACAAACCGATGTGGACATTAACAGCGGTCTGGTTAGTTGCCATGGGAAAGGCAGTAAGGAACGCCGCGTGCCGATTGGTAGGAGCTCAATTCACTGGCTGCAGCAATATGCTTCCCTCAAGGCTGCCTACGGTAAGCCGACGTTGCCCTTCCTTTTCTTGAATCGTGGCAAGCCTCTGACGCGGCAGTTCGCGTGGGCGATGGTCAAGCGTTATGCCGCTCAAGCCGGAGTGAAAGATATTTCGCCGCATACACTGCGCCACAGTTTCGCCACTCACCTGATGCAAAATGGCGCTGACTCACGTTCAGTGCAAGCGTTGCTCGGTCACAGCGACATCTCCACCACTCAGATATACACACACATGACCGATAGACATTTGCGCGACACTTATGATCGCCATCATCCGCGTTCGCGAGTGTCTGGGCAGGCTAAGAACCATGACAAAGGAAAGTCGGGATAACATTCAGTATCCTAATAGTTGATTGCTTAAATGGATTTTCATCGAGGGCGGAAATGTTTCTTCCGGGAAAACCTTCTGAGGAGCGAATCAGGAGATTCATTGCCTCACAACGTAAGTTGCCCTTCTCCTATCCGGAAGTTGGCGCCACGCGGCAAGGTCTGCCAGACGGCTACACAATTGATCATAATCGGGTGAAGCTTGGAACTGGCTCGGAGGTTTTCAAACGAGCAGTAGCATCACTTGAGAACTGGAAGCTGTTTGATCTCGGTTGGGTGCGAATGGTTCCAGCGGGAATGCCAGTCGAAGTGGACACTGTCGTAGCCATACTCACCCGGCACTTCGGCTTTTGGTCTCTCAATGCCTGCCGCGTGGTCTACCTTATCGATCAAGACGAACCTGTGAAGAAGTTTGGGTTTGCCTATGGCACTTTATCAAGTCACGTTGAGCGGGGCGAGGAGCGCTTCACCATCGAATGGTATTCCAGTGATGATTCAGTTTGGTATGACATTCTGGCTTTTTCGCGGCCAAACAAACTTCTGGTGTGGCTTGGTTTTCCTCTGGCTCGGATGCTGCAGAAGCGGTTTGCCAGGGATTCACTTTCAAGGATGTCGCAGCTGCACTCTTAGGAATTCTGGGACTGGGTCCGAGCCGGGGCCAGCCTGGTTGGGGTGCTAAAAGATGCGGGCGATTGACCTATTCAGAGGCCGATTTGCTGGCGTAGCTCCATGAATCGCGGGTGAGATCGCAGACTGTCAAAAGCCGGGTCAACATTAAGATAAACGACTAAAAGAGCGCGCTCCTCGTAAGCTTTTTGCAGCCAGTTCAACGCCCCCTCCGGCTCTTCCAGACCGGCATAGATAAGGGCTATTGCGTAAGCAGAAATGTACTTTTGATCGCTTGATGTTAGCGGCAGCAGAGTCTCCAGTATCCTGCGGCTTTCATCCGGTCTAGCGCCCGTGCACATATATCCGAGGAAAGCCGTCAAGCTCAGAACACCACCTGAAGCTTCTACAAGCTTTCGAGCTATCTCAATGGCCTCTTCGCCTTTCCCCGTTTGATGATAGGCTCGAGCAAGATAAAAAAGGGCGGGCATAAAGCCTGGATCCATTTCCAGGGTCTTTTGAGATTGCACTATCGAATCATCAAATTGGCGCGCGTAGAAGTATGCTTTGCCCACTGCCATGTTTATCGGTAGCGCGAGTGGGTCAACATCCAGAGCTCGCTTACCTTCCTGGATCGCTTCATCGAAACGCTCCACGGCCAAAAGAAACCAGCAATACCAGTGATGGGCAGGCGCGTAGTTTGGATCGAGTTGGATGGCCCGCTTGAATTCTTTCTCCGCTCCGACCCAATCCCATTCATACCAGAACTTAACTGCGGCCAGCGAATTATGAGCTTCCGCGAGACCATCATCTATCTGCAGCGCCCTGTTCGCAGCCGCCTGAGCTTTCGGCATCGCCTCCTTTGGCTTAAGACCACCGGCGTAGTTCAGCAGGGTGTAACAATCCGCGAGGCCTGAATACGCAACGCTGTAATCGGGGTCGATGCTGGTTGCAAGTTCAAAATACTCAATTCCCTTCAGAAAGCCCTGGGGCGTGCGCTTATTCCAGTAATAGCGACCTTTAAGATATGCCTGGTAGGCCTCGGGGTTTTCGGTGTGACGCGTGACTAGTCGTTTCTTTTCTTTACCGCTGAGCTGCACTTCCAGCTTTTCTGAAATTCGTTTTGCAATTTCTTCCTGTACTTCGAAGATGTCCGCTAGTTTTCGCTTGTACTGCTCTCCCCACAACTGCGATCCATCTCTAACATCCACTAATTCAGTCGTTATTAGGAGTTCATCACCAATTTGGAGTAGGCGGCCTGTCATCACGGCCCGGACGTTTAGGGCATTCCCAATCACTTGAGGGTCAATCTCATGGCCCTTCTATCTAAATACCGTTGCACGCGCCATGACCTTTAGCTTGGGCGGTCGCGACCGATTGTTAATGGGCGTT
>JBPCIQ010000078.1:0-7970 GCA_051006135.1 Pyrinomonadaceae bacterium
AGATTGAGATGTGCGAGTCCCTGAAGTCAGTACCACCACGCGGTAGCGGGTGGGTAGGCGCTGCGCGATCTATGGACGCACGGACCCACCCGCTACCGCGTGGTGGTACTGACCTCATGACCCGCAGCGAGCCTGATGGGAGCAAATAAAGCCACGATGCATCGAAATCGATTCCAGCCGTCATTGAGCTAACTCATTGATTCAGAGGAACCAGGGTGTTCTCGACACTAAAACGTTGTGACAGTACTGAAAAACACACATTTACACGAATCAGACTGCTGGCTGAGCTTCGGCGGCTCTGCCTTTCCCATTTCGACGAGGCATAATCTCCCTAAATGGAAAACCACCCGCCCTAAATGGAGAACCACCCGTGAGTGGACGTTCGACTCACGGGTGGTTCTGTTTTGGGGGGGAGAGAGCTTATGCTTCGTCGCCGTGGCGCGCTCTGCGTCGCTTGCAGACTTCGCCAGCGATTCCGGCCAGCCCCGTGCCGAGCAGGATCATCGCCCGCAGAGTGGAGGCTTGAATATCATCGATCGACCAACCTGATAAAGCAGATATGAAGTAAAGCCTGTGGCTCACGAGGCTCATGTCAAAACATTGGCTTGCTGAATCCCACTAACTACAGAACCGTTTGCGGTAGCCAATGGATGCGACCTCAAGTTCCGTTGACTTCTCAATGATCGATTTTCGCGGAATAGTGGTGTTTCAAATGTAACTTGAGTGCCAGGATCCATTGGCTACCGCCAACGGTTCTGTACTGTGTGACCGCGTCACCTGCGATTTGTTCATCGCCTTCTTTTCCCAGAGTTTTGACCCAGTCAGAGGCTCGTTCACGCACACTGCGGGGTCGCCAGCCGAGCATTTCGGCTGTGGTGCGAGACTTCATTCTGGCGCCAGGCAGGCTCGTCAGCAGTTTTCAGGAGCCTGGACTGCGCTGCTCTGGTCAGCGAAACTTTGGAGACCGGACTCCTCTAGCCTTCGAAAGAACGTTTAGACTCCTTATGCGGACATCCAACCGAAATGCGCTACCAACCGCCGCGAAATAATGAGTTTGTCCTTTGCCTGCTCTTCCTTCTCGTTTCGGCAAGTAGCGTTTCGCGGTTACCCACACCTGCGGCAAGTGCTCAAACGGCTGCCGCACCTCGCTCAACTCAATCCCAACAGTCTCAAACTGTTGCCCCCGGAATTGAATACCTTCAGGTCACGCGCGGTACCGCAACTTTGGATGAATCAACAGGACCGTGGTCAATTAACTTGCTGCGTGTCGACTTGAACCGCGCCCGTGTCGAGGTTGTTCATGCGCTGGACGAGGGAGTCGGTTTGGAGACTGTCAGCTCGATTGCGGCCAGACACCAGGCAGTCGCTGCTGTTAACAGCGGGTATTTCAGAACAACTGGAACCTTTCGTGGGGAATCCGTGGGAGTGCTGTTGCTTAAGCGAAAGTTGATCAGCGAACCGCACAACGACCGCGCCGCTGTGGGCTTTATAAAGTCCGCAACTTCTACGGAGGTTGTATTCGGACATCTCAAGTTCTCCGCGAAGATCGCGGCACGAGGATCGGGCCACGCCGTTGCCGGTTTCAATCGGCCGCTCGCTCGGGACGAACTCATCCTTTTCACGCCTGAGTTTCACAGAACTACGTTGACCACGCCTGAGGGAGTCGAAGCGGTGGTGCGAAAAGGTCGAGTGTCAGTCATGCGAGACCTTTACGGGAGCAGCGAGATCCCTGGTGACGGCTTTGTTGTTTCGGCTGTAGGAAGTGCGCGGCAATGGCTGACAAAAAATTTGCGAAGGGGCTCAAGGCTGGTCCTATCCGCACAGTTAATACCAATTGACTCCAAACAAGCCGATCTATGGCGACGGGCTGAGACCATCGTCGGCGGTGGTCCGCAACTAGTTAAAGATGGCAAGATTGCTATAACGAATGAGCAAGAGAAAATCGCGCCGGCATTTGTCAGCGATCGTCACCCGCGAACTGCCATCGCAAAGCTACGCTCGGGGAAACTGCTACTGGTGACTGTAGACGGCCGTCAGCCCGGTATCAGCGTTGGTATGTCCCTCACGACGCTGGCGGATCTGTTGCTTGAGTTTGGTGCTGTTGAGGCGATCAACCTCGATGGCGGGGGTTCCACGACAATGATCGTGCACAATCGAGTGGTGAATCGCCCTTCCGACTCGACTGGTGAGCGTCCAGTAAGTGACGCGATCCTCATCTTCTCAAGGACAAACGAAGGAAAACCTTGATGGACGGCCCCTATTGGGTGTGTTAAATTCTACGCGTCTCGATAGTTAACAGGTTTGCGCCCTCCGCGTTTTGGGGGCGACCTCCCGAACTTATACCTTCACAAGCGAAGCGCAATAGGAAGAGCGTGTTGGTTGCGCTTTTATAGAGGTTTGAATGACCAAACGTGTGGGTTCTGGGCCGCGGAACACAGGCAGGGGGGGCGCAGTCAGAACTGAAACCTCAAGCGGACGCGATGTGGTCCACCTGGCCGACGCACGTGTGCGCCTGCGTTCCGGTCATCCTTCCAACGAATCGCTAATTCAGGAGTTAGACGCGGTAAGTTCGCTTCTGGATCAAGGACTCACCACCGAAGCTCGCTCGCGCCTAATCTCACTAATTTCTGCCGCGCGCAATAATCCGACCGTACTAGCATTAGCACGATGCGCCCTCTCCACCGCGTTAGAGATGCAGGGCCATTATCGGGAGTCGTTGGCGGCCGTGGCGATGTACGAAACGTCCGAGTCGCGAGCAAAACTCGACCCGGAAGCTACTCGCGGTCTCCTCGTTCAAATTGGTCTTGCTTACAACTACAACGGAGACCACCCGAAGGCGGTCGCAATTCTCAAATCGGCGTTGCGCGATTTTTCCGAGAGCAGCGCTGATGCGAACCTTGGACCGATCTACGGCGCTCTTGCGCGCGTGTATCGCGCCATAAGTGAATATCCAATAGCGCGCGATTACGGTCAGCGGGCTCTGGACCACTTCCGCAAAACCGGAGAATGGCGCGGACTCGCCGAAGCTTACTTCGGCATCGCCATGGCCGATACGCAGGAAGGAAACTACGAATCCGGCCTCGAAAACTTCGAGCAGGCACTCAAGCTGATCGGAGATAATCCGGCCAGCTATTCCCTCGGCAGACTTTACGCGAACATGGCCGGTGCCTGTTGGTTCCTCAAACGACCCCAGGAAGGCATTCGCTATCTTGAAAAAGCAATCACTTACTACGAGCGCACCGACCATAAAACTAATGCGGCGGATGGCTACAACAATCTGGGAATCAACCTGATCCTGATGGGCCAATGGGATCGCGCGCAGGAAGCCCTGGAACGCGCACTGTCGCTCGCATCCGAAGTGGATCAACGCGGCGACAAGGTGCCGATGATCCTCGACTCGTTGGGCGAATTACACATGCTGCGTGGCGACCTGGATGAGGCCAAATCCTATCTAAAGCGGGCGGTCTCGCTGGCCACGGAAAATGGCAACAAGTGGTACGCCGGCCAAGCTTTGCGGACGCTGGGCCGATGTTACCTCGCAATGGAAGATGAGGCGCAGGCCCTTTCCAGGGGAAAGGAAGCATTAGTGCTGGCTGAAAGCATCGGTGACCGCCAGGCCCTCTGCGAGTCGCGATTGCTTCTGGCAGAAGCATATCTGCGCCAGGGTGAACTGAGTGAGTTTGCGACGGAACTGCGAAAAGTGACTGAGCAAATAACCGACTCACCTACCGATCTTGGTCTTGCCGGCGAGGCTCAACGACTCTCAGGGCTGCTCGCACTGACACAGTCGGATACTGCTGCCGCGGCGCAACACTTTGGCAGCAGCGTCTCGATCTTCGACATGCTCGGGGATCGTTACCGCGCTGCGCGCGCCTACTATGAACTTGGGCATGCTTATGCTGTCGCGCAGCCAAATCGAGCAATGGAACAACTGTCGCGGGCAATTAACATTTTCCGCGAACTCGGCGCGCGTATCGACCTGGCCCGCGCCGAACAAGCTGCTCACAACCTCGATCGCTCCGCGCCCGAGCCGAGTTTCGAACACTCGACGCTCACTCAACTATTGACTTTGCGTCTTGCTGAAGCCGTGGCCTCTCGAGAACTCTTATTGCGCGAACTCGCGGCCATTATGCGCCAGGAGACAACTGCGCAGTGTGTTTTGATCACTGAACAGGGCGAAGACCGCCACCCTCGCGTTGTGATTGCGCATGGTTGCAAACACGATGACAGCCAAAAGATCGCCGAGGAACTCGACCAATTAGCGACTGACAGAGAGCGAGAGAGTTACGCCAGCAAGCATGACGCTGAGATCATCCCCCTGCGGTCTGCCAACTCTCGACCCGCAACTCTCTACATTGCGCCGCGCAACCGCGCGAAGCTGCCAGGCGGGATGACAATGGAGCCGCTTCTGCGCGTTGTCGGTCTAGTTATGGATGTTTGCGCCTTGAGAGCGGGCGCGCACAAGGGCACTCAGCACGAAGCCCCCGAGGAACTGGCTGGGACGGGTCTGATGTCTGGCTTCATCCATTCGAGCCCGGCGATGACGCAGCTCGTGGCAGAGGTCCACAAGATTCGATCCTCAGACGTCACTGTGCTGGTGACGGGTGAATCCGGCACCGGCAAAGAGTTGGTTGCACGCGCGATACATGCCCTGTCAGCACGTCGCACCAAAGTTTTTGTGCCTTTTAACTGTACCGCCGTGCCAAAGGAGCTTTCCGAAGGCTACCTCTTTGGCTATCGCCGCGGTGCCTTTACAGGTGCAGTCACGGACTCTCAGGGTGTGATCCGAACGGCCGCGGGCGGGACGCTTTTCCTCGACGAAATCGGCGACCTCCCTCTGGACCTGCAGCCTAAGCTGCTCAGATTTTTGCAGGAAGGCGAGATTCAACCCCTGGGCGAACAACGTCCCATCCATGTCGACGTCAGAATTATCGCAGCCACTAACACCGATCTTGAAGAGATGGTGGCGCAGGGTCGTTTTCGCGAAGACCTCTATTATCGCCTGAATGTGATCCGACTGCGCGTGCCTCCCTTGCGCGAGCGTCGTTCAGAGGTTCCCGCAATCGTTAATTATT
Organism: Pyrinomonadaceae bacterium; assembly: GCA_051006135.1. Lineage (GTDB taxonomy): Bacteria > Acidobacteriota > Blastocatellia > Pyrinomonadales > Pyrinomonadaceae > PSRF01. Next base: position 5,076 of record JBPCIQ010000078.1, read on the forward strand.
ACCTTAACCACTATTCCTCGAAGTTTGGGCGCAAAGGTATTGAAATCACGCCGCAGGCGGTGGATCTCCTGATGGTAAGCGATTGGCCGGGCAACGTTCGCCAGCTCTGCAATGAGATTCAGCGAATCGTGGCTCGCTCTGAGGAAGGAACTGTGATCACTCCGGAACAGCTCTCACCCGAGCTGAAGCGCACTTCGTCTCCAACGTCTCCGACTGACGCTTCCGCACTCGCTACAATTCCGCTGACTGCTTTTCAGAATGGCACGTTGGCCGATGCGCTGGCAGAGGTTGAGAGGCGCATGATCGCGGAGTCCCTGCGTAAACATGGCGGCAATATCACGCGCGCCGCTCGCGAACTGGGCCTAACCCGACGTGGCCTCTACCTGAAGCTTGAGCGTCACGAGCTCAGCGCCAGCGCCTGATGCTCCGGCGCACCCTAGCTACTTGGTGGGGAATAACCACTTGGCGGCGAGTATAAACTACTAATTACAGCAGTACCGAAGATTCAGTATAGCAATCTGGTTGCCGGTCTAGGTGGCACTGGAGGAATACGCCACTCAGTTTCGAGGGCGCACAGTTGCATCGGATACTCGAGTGGCGTGGTCGCTCTTATCTCCCACGGCGGGAGAAGCCGTAGCCGCCGAAGAGTACGAGAACTACGACGATGATGATTATTAGTGTAGTGGTGCTCATGGTGGCGACCAGCCTATCACGGCTTCGCATCGCCGTCTATCCAAACTTAGACAACTGGCACAAACTCAGATTTAAGAAACTAGGTTTGCGATGGGTTGCGGCTATGTGTCGGGCCGATCCGGCTCGGTCAGTCAAATAATTATTGCCCAAACACAACCTAGGCTGCTCGCTTCTTGCGGTCGGCGATTTCACAGGCAATCTGCGAGAGGCTGTCGATATCGAATGGCTTTGACACTATCCAATCAACCTTTGATGCGTTCCGCGTGTCGCAACTAATGGAGTCGCCCCAGCCGCTGACGATTGCCACTGGAATATCCGTGGATCGTTTGCGAATGGCCTCAATCAATTCCCAGCCACTCATGTCCGGCATGTCAACGTCTGTGAATACGGCGTCTAACTCGCCACCGTGCGCATCGTAAAGCTCCAGCGCGATCTCGCCGCTTGCGGCCGCAATTACCTCACACCCTTCAGCCTCCAGGGCCTCCACCAATACGTCACGAATGGCAACTTCGTCGTCGACAACCATCACGCGTAAGCGTACGTCATCTTTAGCGTCCGGCATGGAAGTAAGGGCAGGAACGAGATCAGCATTTGGTGTTCCCGACATTACAACAGTGGCAAGCGAGATGCGGAACGTAGTGCCGTGGCCTGGCGCGGTCTTCACCTCGATGAAGCCATCGTGCCTCCTGACGATGCCGAAGCTGACGGCCATCCCCATTCCGGTGCCGGATTTGCCCTTGGTGGTGAAGAAAGGATCGAACAAGCGCGCCTTCACCTCGGGTCGCATTCCTGTTCCCGTATCTGTGATGCTCACAATTACGCGGCCTTTCGTCTCTTCCGCGCTCAGGCGAATCTCGCCACCACGTGGCAGCGCATCCACCGCGTTGTAGATCATGTTAACCAGCACTTCTCGCAGCTCAACCGGGTCGCCCATCACAAAGGCCGGGCAATCGGAGCCCAGCGCAAAGCGTATCTCAACGGCTCCTCTGCGCGACTCCCAGCGCGGGCGGGTCATCTCCCAGGCGTCCTTCATTAACTGGCTGATCGATACCACTTGAAACTCGTGGCTTGGTAGCTGTCGGGCAAAATCCTGGATGCGTCTGATGATGTGCGCGCCATCGTCCGCGCCCTTGATGATCATTTCCAGGCCGGTGGCCATTTTCGCCGGGTCAGTCGTCCGTAATAGCAATTGGGCACGACCCAGAATTGCCGCGAGAGAATTATTGACGTTATGCGCAACGCCAAAAGCAAGTTCACCGAGCGCGGCCATCTTGTCAGCGTGCGCAGCCCTTTCACGATGTGCTTCATGCTCGACGTGTGCTGCCTCGATTTTTTCCAGACACTGGCTTAGACGCTCGCGCGTGGACGCTTGTTGGGAGTTGGCCAGCAATTGATTGAGCCTCGCGCCAATCTCGCGACGTTCGTCGTCACTGATTTGTTCACACATCTCCTCGATCATGATCAAAAGAGTTCGACCCGAACTCTCGTGGTCCCCGCATCTGGCAGCCACCCGTTGAGCTCGCTCGAGAATAGGTTTTGCCTCGTGCCGACGAGCCAAGCGGCAGAGCACTAAGCCTTGTGTGGTGAGCGCTTCTGCAAGCAACACAGTTTCGCCCGTTGTTTCAAGGGTATCAACCGCCAGCCTCACCGAACGTTCCGCGAGCCCATGCTGATTGCAAGCAACATGGAGTTGCGCCAATGTTTCATCAACCTGGGCGCGCCCAACGCTGTCGTTTAGTCCGTCGAAGAGCTTTCGCGCGCGCTGCAGATGCACCTGCGCCTCGTCAAACCTCTTTAAGGTCAGCAGTAAGTAACCATGATTGTTTTCGACCGCTGCGACAAAGCGAAGGTTGCCAACTTTTTCAAACTGCAAGAAGGCTTCTCGGTAATGACCCAAGGCCTTGTCGAAGTACTGGATTCTATTCTCTGCAATGCCGAGCTCCTTCAATGTGGTTGCATACTCGGAGTGGAGTCGGCCCTGGGTCCACGAGAAGGAGGTGTTCACGAGTGGTGCTGCTTCGTCCAACGAACTCAGAGCCTCGTGTAAGCGGCCGGCGTGTCTCTCCACCGAGGCCAGACGGATCAGCGCCACTGCTTTCAATTCGCTTTCATCGTCAGAAAGGGACTGCAGCGAGGTTCGGAGGGTGGCGCGAGCGAGGTCAAAAAGGCCCTCACGATAGTAGCAACCCCCAAGCTCAATAC
>JBPCIQ010000079.1:0-11020 GCA_051006135.1 Pyrinomonadaceae bacterium
GGGAGTCGGGCGCGGAATCCCACGCCAGCGGCGAAGAGGCGACGGCTATTCTGGCGCAGCACTCGACGCCGGGCATGATCATGGGAAGCGCCGGGTACATGTCGCCCGAACAGGCGCAGGGCAAAGTTAGAGAGCTTGATCACCGCTCGGACATCTTCTCGTTTGGCTGCATTCTTTTTGAAGCGGCGACTAGACAGAGAGCTTTCGAAGGCAAAGACCTGCTCGATTCGCTGCATAAGATCGTGCACGCGCCAACGCCGCAGATCAAAGATGTCATCTCTTCGGCGCCAGGTGAGCTGCAAAGAATCGTCCGCCGATGTCTGGCGAAAGAACCTGACAAGCGATACCAGTCAATTAAAGAAGTGGCGATCGAACTGGACGAGCTGCGCCAGGAGTTAAAGGAGCGGGCCGGATTAGATCATTCCGTTCAGCCGGAATCAAATAGTGCGGAAACGACGATCAGTTCGCAGAGCGAAAAGTCAATAAGTACTCAGCCGGCGGCTGGCTACACGACGCGAACAGAACCTGCTCACTCGACCTCCAGCGCCGAATATTTAGTAAGCGGAATTAAGAGTCATAGGTTGGGCGTCTTACTCGCCTTGTTAGGCGTTGCGGTCATCATCGCTGCGGGCCTCGGGTTGTACAAATACTATTGGTCCCGCCCGGCGAAGTCCGCACCTTTTCAGGAGATGCAGATCACCAGGTTGACCTTCACGGGCAAGGCCACGCACGCCGTGATCTCGCCCGACGGCAAGCAGGTGGTTTACGTGATTGATGACGGCGGGCGGCGGAGCCTCTGGCTCAGGCAGGTGGCGACGGCGACCGACGTTCAGCTGAACGCGCCCGAAGATATTATGTACTTCAGCCTGACCATCTCACCCGACGGCGACTTTCTTTATTACGCCTATGGGGGCACGACCATTCAGAACCGTGTGCTATACCGGATGCCGGTCCTCGGCGGCACTCCCAGAAAAGTGGTCGAAGACATCGGCAGTCCCATCGGCTTTTCCCCGGACGGTAAGCAGATCGCTTTCGTGCGCAGCAGACTGCGGCGCGGAGTGAGCGACGGTAGCGACCAGGCAGAAAGCGCACTAATTATTGCCAACGCGGACGGCACGGAAGAGCGAAAGGTCGCCACACGTCAGGGGGGACCAAATCGTTTCGGGAATTTCTTCTTTGGCGGGGTCGTGTGGTCACCCGACGGCAAGAGGATCGCAACGGTCTCCCGCGCCACCGATTCCGCCGGCAGATTCCAGAACGTGGTTGAAGTGCCGGTCGAAGGCGGGGCGGAACGACTCCTGACTTCGCAGAGGTGGTATCACATCCAGCGGCTGGCCTGGCTCTCGGACGGCAGCGGGCTGCTGATGACCGCGGCGGAGAAAGCGTCGGACAATCGCACTCGGCAGATATGGCACCTCTCTTACCCGGGCGGCGAGGCGCGAAAAATCACGAACGACCTGAATAATTACGAGGGTATCAGCCTCAACGCGGACTCTAGCGTTCTGGTGACGGTACAGGAAACTCAGGCTTCGGATATCTGGATCGCGCCGGACGGCGACGCCGCCCGCGCCACTCGGTTTACATCCGTCTCCAGCAATCTGGACGGGTGGGACGGCGTGAGATGGACGCCTGACGGCAAAATCGTTTTCAACTCGATGGCGGGCGGCCGAGACGGCATCCGGATCATGGATGCGGACGGAAAGAATCGGAAACAATTAACCACCGCCGAGACCGTAGATTATGGCCCCTCAATCTCGACGGATGGACGCTACGTCGTTTTCACTTCGGAGCGCTCGGGCGCGCCGGCCGGCTGGAGAATGGACATTGACGGGGGCAACCCAAAACAATTGACCGGCGGCGGCGGGGCGGCCGGCGACGGGTGGGTGGTCTACTCGGATAGACAAACTCTGTGGAAGGCGCCGATTGACGGCGGCGAGCCCGTGCGACTCAGTGAAGAACCTATGGTCCGGTGCGCCGTCTCACAGGACGGAAAGATGGTCGCCTGTTCGCTGGAGAAGCCCGGCTCACCCGCCAGGCTGGCCGTTCTGCCGCTCGAGGGTGGTTCGCCCGTCAAGGTCTTCGACGTTAACCTTGCACTCCCGGCGCGTATACGCTGGACGCCCGACGGCCGGGCGGTGACTTATGTCGGACGCCAGGACGGTCTGACCGACATCTGGAGTCAACCGATTGACGGCGGCGAACCGAAGCGGATAACTAACTTTAAATCCGATGAAATATTCTCCTTTGATTGGTCGCGCGACAACAAACTTGTCATCTCACACGGCAGCTCGGCAAGAGACGTTGTCTTAATCAGAAACGCCAGGTAATAGCTAAGGGAAAGCAACGTGAAGGCTGAGCGCCTCCAGCAAGTCTCTCCGATCTTTCATCAGGTAGTCGAGCTTCCACCTGAGGAGCGCGCGGCCTTCCTTGCGTCCGCGTGCGCAGGAGACGCGGCGTTGCGCGAGGACGTTGAGCGGCTCATCGCCGCGCATGAACGAGCAGGCAGCTTTATCGAAGCGCCGGCTTACGAGAAAGCTGCCATGCTGCTGAACGACATACCGACCGACTCTAGGGTGGGCCAACTCATCGGACACTACAAAATCGACGCGTCGCTCGGCAAGGGCGGAATGGGAGAGGTCTACCTGGCGTCTGCCTGGAAGTTAATCAATTTATAGAATGTCGGCGTGACTTCTCCAGCGCTCGAAGTTAGTGTTTACCGGCTTGGGAACGATTACGCGCTCCAGGTGGTGACAAGTGACGGCGTTGACACGGTAGGGGTCTGGGGTTCAAATCGCCACGCGCCAAACACTTTTCTTATCAGCCATTGAGGGTGGGATCTGACGGATGTGTTGTGGATCAGGCGTTAGAAGAGCGAGACACAACGAAGGCACAACTGGGTGCTGAGAGTGGAGAGAGTATAAGCGGTGTAAAACACAAAATGCGTTAGTTTCTTAGGAAATGTTAAAAGGTGCGAAAATACTAGGGAAGTTGTTAAGCGCTGATGAGTCCCCCCTTCGGCACCAATACCCTCCTGTTTGCTTTAACTGTTTCGCATTTAGAATCGGCGCATAGCCAGCACAGTGTTGGCCTTTGGGTATCTCAACAAATATAGAATCTCTTAACTCTGCCATTTCACCTACATCGCTGCACGTTTGTTGAGTATGTCCCTCATCTTGTCGTTCACCTTCTTCGTCAGGTGGTAGTACCTGTACGTCATAGAGATGTCGGTGTGGCCCAAAATCTTTGCCAGTTCCTGCATTTCCATACCAGCGTCAGCCATGCGAGTTGCAAACGTGTGTCGCAAGTCATGAAAGCGCACGCTAGTGACACCGGCCTCTTTACGTGCAGCCTCCCACACCTTACGCAGGTTCACGCTCGCGCTTGCGAACAACCGCTCGTCGGGATCGCCGCTCTTCCTCTGGAGTTTGAGTTTCAGCAGTTCGGCTTTCAATCGAGTGCTAACTGAAATCTGCCATTGCTTCATGTTCCTATCCTTGTAGGTGGTGATGGTCACTTCTTCAGCTTTGAAGTTGACATGTTTCCACTTTAAGAACTCCACCAGACTGGACCATCGAGCGCCAGTCTCCAGCGCTGCAATGAACACGGGAATTGTGTGACGACGGTCTGCTTTTTGAAGGGCCTTGAACAGCCGTCGCTCTTCGGCATCGGACAATACCTGCTCCACAGCACCCTTTTCAGCGGCGACTTGAATCAACTGTTTGCCAGCCTCAGTCTTGAAGGGGTTATCGAAAACCCACTTCTTCGATAGCGCCACACCAAACATCTTTCGCGCCTTCGATAGTTCACGATCCACCGTAGCGATGCTAACTGTTTTTAGGCGGTGTGCCTTGTACTTCTCGAAAGCCTCATCGTCAATCTTTCTGATGTCCTTGTCGCCGAAGTATTCCACCAACTTGGCGATAGCAGAGTGCGCTGGTTTCACACTCCTGACACCGCTCACCTTAGAACCATCTTCGTTGTAAATGGCTGGCACATAGAAGCGGTTCTTCACGTATTGAGCAAGCTGCAGGAACGTAACCTTACCCGCCTCCAGTCTCGCTGTTCCTTTTTCTAAAATCTCCACCTCAAGTTGAGCGAGTCTGGTCTTTGCTTCACTCTTACTTTCTGCGGTGCGCAGGACCTCGCGAGTCTTACCGTTGTCGTCTTCAAACCGGATGCGTGCACAGTGCTTACCTCTGGCCTTGCGGATTGTTCGTTGAAGTATTTTCATTTTGCACCTTCTGTTTTGGCGATGCACTCGCCACATACCGCAAGTTGAAACGTTCCCTCTTTGAAGCCTTTCGGATTCATGAGTTTCTGATCTTTCCAGCCTGCATCGTAGGCGGTAGAAGCAAGGTCTTGCTCATTCATTGCTTCATCATCAAGGATGGTTTCGCACACGACGCATCCAGGTTCAATGTCCTAATCACTCTGTCTGTTAGTTCGTTTATTTGTTTTGACATGTCCTCTGTTCTTGCCGTTTCTGTCGGCCTAAAGCCACCGTTAGTGTACCCCTTTGGCGTACCCCTTTCTACGTGGTTTTCAGGACACAGCGGTGTACTTGGTGACACCGAGTGACACAAGAATCCCAGCGTTTTATTGACGTCTACGATTGTGTTCAGGAAAACCGGAAGTTAAAAACCGCTCCGGAGGCGAACGCTCTAATCCACTGAGCTACGCGGGCAAGTGTTTGGGCAACAGAAGATAACACACCCGCGCGCTGATTGAAAAAGTACGAATCTCGGCGGGGAAGTCAGTCCTTTCATTTTCCCTTTAGCATTTTCCATTGGTCATTTCTTTATTAATCCGAACAAGAGCTACGGCAGTCTCATGCTAATGACAAATGGGACATGGGAAAAGGTTAAATTGGAAAATGGCTGATCCTGCTGGCCCTATATGCAGTTACCACGCGGGCTGACAGCTTGCAAACCCTGCCTTCGTCGTATATCAACATGAAAGCATGACAAGCAAAGGCCATTTCCCTGAGGTTGTTAGTATCCTTCGCCTGGAATCCGACGCAATTGCCCACACCGCTGACCGGTTGGACCAGAAGGAGGTCGAAAATGTAGTGAGTTTGCTCGCTACCTGCAAAGGAAAAGTAGTAATTGTCGGCGTGGGTAAGTCAGGAATTATCGCCCAAAAGATTGCCGCGACAATGACCAGCACCGGCACAGCGGCATTGCATCTTCACCCTTCGGACGCGCTTCACGGAGGGTTGGGCATTGTCAGCTCTGATGATGTTGTGATCGTGCTGAGCAATAGCGGTGAAACAGATGAGATAGTCGGTATGCTGCCTTATCTAAAGCACCGGCAAGTGCCGATTATTGCGGTCGTAGGAAATCTTAAATCCACTCTCGCGCGTCGTGCCGACGCGGTGCTCGATGCCTCGGTTGATCAGGAAGCCTGCCCCCTCAACCTTGCTCCGACCACGAGTACCACAGTAGCCCTCGCGCTAGGCGATGCACTGGCGATGACGCTTATGAGAGTCAAAGGACTCACGCCTGATGATTTCGCCATCAATCATCCGGCGGGCCGGTTGGGGAAGCGTTTGACTTTAAAGGTCGCGGATCTGATGCATAGCGGAACTCAGAATCCCACGATCCAAATGGGCGCAACTTGGGTGGCCGTGGTCCAGGGCATCAGCAATGGGGGCCTTGGTGCGGTGAACGTTGTGGATGAATCGGGACAACTGATGGGAGTTATAACCGACGGTGATCTTCGTCGCGCAATACAGCAGGCTGACCACGCCTCCCTGAAAGAGCTGAAGTGCGAAGAGATCATGACCAGCAATCCAGTTGTCGTTGCGCCCGATGCGTTGGCCTACGATGCGCTGAGATTGATGGAAGATCGTAAATCACAAATATCCGTCTTACCGGTTGTCGATGGTGCACGAGTGTGCGTGGGATTGATCAGGTTGCACGATATCGTTCGCAGCGGTTTGTAAGGCGCTTCAGATGAACCGAAACCCGCCCGTTTGAATTGAGGGATCGCAATGGCAGACCGAATGAACACCAAAGCAAGAACGTTTGTCTTAATCAGCATACTGTTGTCAGCGGTGCTACCCGCCTATGGCCAGGCGAGTCAAAAACACCCGTCGCGCACAGGCGAAGCGACCATCACCGTTAATGAGCAATTCTTCAATTCATTCCTGGACGCCATATTCGATAACCTCAAAGCCCCTTCAACACCCCTGGTCATCACTCCGTCCGATAAAAGTCGGCAGGACGAGTCCTCAAAGTCATGTCCCAGCGTGATCACGCTGCAGCGCGAGAGCGGCGGCATCAAAACAGGCGTGAAGTTTGAGCAGGGAAGAATTGTTGCGCCACTTGCCTTTGCGGGCTCTTACAATTCGACACTTCTAAATTGTCTGCAGTTTCGTGGCTGGGCCAACACGGAATGGAATTTGGAGTTTGATAGAACTGCGCAAGTCCTGCAGGCTCGCATCAAGATCACCGACATGAGTTTGGAAAATGTGCCGGTGCTGGCTCAGAGTTCGATCGCAAAGCTGGTCCAGGCTGCGATCGATAGCCGTATTAATCCATTGAAGATTCTGCGGCCAGAGCAATTGTCGAGTGTGGTTCCGGTCGCTCCAGCCGGCGGCTCACTGCGTCTTCGTGCAAGCGAAATAAAGCCGGAGATCCTTCCGGGCGCCCTTCAGCTCCGGATTACTTACGAATTCCTGCCGGTTAAGTAGCACTCAGCAGCGAACAACCTCGCAAACCTAATCAGCACTCAGGTCACTTTGTAATCTCTAGAGGTCTGGGTAATCTCGAGGTCAGGAAGGCGGACCCCCCGCTCTTACACCGAAAGGCCTGGCCCGTTTAGCGTGCCACCTTTCTGAGAGATTACCAAGTTTGAGAAGTCACTTGCTGCTTAGGTTTTGCAGATTGAGCGGGGACAGGGTCCGCCTTCCTTGACCTTGAGATTTCTGAGTGACCTGAGGGGTAACTAAGGAAATGATCCAGACGGCGCAGTTGCTGCCTCACGCAAAGCCGGCGGCCGCGCTCTGATCTCATGCTAACGCCTGGGCGACACCCGCCCGCTCAGGCATATCGACAATGTCCCACGCCGAACGCAGGCGCAGCAGTTTCGACATCAATCCTGCATGCATGATGTGACCGCTGCGTTCCGCTTTCACCTTGCCCAGAATGGGCATACCCAGCAAAGCCAAATCCCCGATGATGTCCAGGATCTTATGCCGCACAAACTCGTCGCGAAAGCGCAGCCCTGTTTGATTCATCATTCCCTCGGGTGTGAGCACGATCGCATTATCCAGCGAGCCACCGCGAATTAAGTTAGACCGTTGCAACTCTTCAATCTCCGCGGAAAAACCAAAGGTACGGGCTGCAGCGATCTCACGACTGAACGCTTCATCATTCAACTCCAGGGAAAAGCGTTGCACGCCAATCATTGGATGAGGGAAGTCGATCAGGCAGTCAATCTGGTAGCTGTCGGCAGGCTCAACACTTATCCGCCGGTTGCCCTGCTCAAACCTGACTCTCTCCCGCACCAGCAACGCTCTGCGCGCCAGCGGCTGCTCGACGATTCCTGCCCGTTCAATCATCTCCGCAAAAACTTCGGCGGAACCATCGAGGATGGGAATCTCAAGGTTATCGACTTCGATAAATACGTTGTCGACGCCAAGGCCACGCAGGGCCGCCAAAAGATGCTCGACTGTTGAGAGCATCACGCCTGTGCGCATGAGCGTAGTGGCGTAACCACAATGCGCGACTGACTCGACAGTGGCTGGAATCTCAAATCCTCCGAGGTCTGTGCGACGAAAAACGTACCCTGTGTCCGGCGGCGCCGGCAGTAGCCTGACCTTTACTTGAACTCCAGTATGCAGGCCGATGCCATCAGTCTCAGCTGCCGCACCAAGCGTAGTCTGTTTAAGCAAAGTTGGTTAACCCTCGCCCTTGCCGGTTTGGCGTAGAAAGTCCCAAAGCAGCTATTGGATAGCAAGGTCCATGCCGGATGCAAAGCCGAGTTAGCTCAACAAAAAGCTGTTGATTTGTGGCGCGACAGCTACAGTAGCCAAAAGAAATAGGAGCGAATGCAACAGTTTGACACCTAGAAAGCCCCTCTCTATGATCGGTACAAATGCCAACCCCACAGGCCGCAACTGGTGATGGACCAGGCGAGCGGGTTTTTCTGATCGATTCCATGTCGCACATCTTCCGCGCATTCTTTGCGCCGATGGCGAATCGGGTCGCGCCGCTTTCAACCTCGCAGGGACAGGTGACGCAGGCGGTCTACATCTTCACAAACATGCTCCGAAAACTCCTGCAGGATGAGAAACCAAATTACATCGCCGCCATCTTTGAATCGAAAGAAAAGACGTTTCGGCACGAAACATTCGCTGGTTACAAAGCAAACCGCCTGGCGATGCCGGACGACCTTGCCTTGCAACTCCCGTACATCATTCGCTTGTGTGAGGCTTTTAACATTCCGGTGATCAACGCGCCCGGCTACGAAGCCGACGACGTCATCGGAACTCTTGCGCTTAAGACAGCCGAAAGGGGTTTGCAGGCGGTTATCGTTTCCAATGACAAGGACATGTGCCAGTTGGTTCGCGACCCCTACGTCGTCGGCATGCGCCAGAACTCGCAGGTGGCAAAGCGTAAAGAGCCGGTGCCGCCGATTGAATGGTGTGATGAAGCCTGGGTTGAGAAGAAGTTTGGCGTGCCAGCGTCGAAGGTGGTCGACTTACTCGGGCTTATGGGTGATTCAATAGACAATATCCCCGGCGCTCCCGGAATCGGCTCCAAGGGGGCTGTCCAAATCATCCAGCAGTTTGGCTCAATCGAAAACGCACTCGAGCGCTGGGAAGAAGTTAAGCACAAGACTTATCGCGAATCGCTGCGTGATAACGCCGATCTGATCCGGCAGTCGCGAGAGTTGGCGCGTATAAAGGTTGACCTCGATGTTGATCTGGATCTTGATGAAATAAAAGCTCGGCCGCCGGACCGCGCTGCGGCGTACGAATTGTTTAAAGAGCTCGAATTCTCAAACCTGACGCGGGAGTTCGCTGATGCGAAAGTCGTCCCCGTCAGGGGTCCCTCCGCCCTCAAATACAGTGTGGTCCGCACGCGTGGTGAGCTCGACAATTTGATCAAAGGACTTTGGGACGCGGAGAGCCTGGGAATTGCCGTGGCGGATGGCACACCGGCCGGCAGTGAAGAACAAGAATGTGAAACTGACTACGGTGCGGCCAAGGGCATTGCGATTTCCAGTGCCGAAGGAATGTCCGCCTACGTGGATCTGGAACAGTTTGGTGAAGGGTACGAGTCGGCCACGAGCGCGCTCCGTGAAGTCCTGGCAAATGGACTGATGGAAAAATCGGTCCACGATCTGAAACGGGCAGTGGGATTGCTGGCGCGACTGGATATTAGGCTCGAAGGCGTAAAGGACGATACCTTTCTCGCCGCGTACCTTTTGGATCCGAATCGCAGCAAATATGATCTGAATGATCTCGCCCGCGAGGCTCTGGGAGTAGAGGATATCGATGGAATGCCTGGCGGCTGGTCGGAGTTCCAATGGCAAACCGCCGCCGCCGCTGACCTAACCGCGCGCACTGCAAAGGTTCTTCGCGCACGCATTCTCGAGAAAAAGCTGGAGACAATCTATTCGGAGGTGGAGTTACCGCTGGCCCCGTTGCTTTATCAAATGGAGCAAGCAGGCTTGAAGGTGGACCGCCAGGTATTGGGCGACCTCTCGAACTATTTGGGGCAGGAGTTGCATAAGCTGACGGTTAAGATCTACCAAATGGCGGGCCGCGAATTCAACATCGGATCACCAAAGCAGGTCGGGGATGTGCTTGGCGAGCTGAACATTCTATCAGGCCGAAAAACTTCCACCGGTCGCGTATCAACGAGTAAAGCGGTGCTCGAGGAGTTGGCGCAGAGCTACGAACTGCCGCGCTTGATTATCGATTACCGCGAGCTTGATAAGTTGAAGAGCGTTTACACTGACGCTCTACCTCATCAGATTTCTGCTGATGGGAGAATTCATTGCCTGCTGAATCAAACGGTGGCAGCCACGGGCCGGCTTTCTTCGAGCGACCCCAATCTGCAGAACATTCCCATTCGCACCGAGCTCGGGCGTCGCATTCGCCGCGCCTTTGTTGCTGAGAAGGGAAACAAGATCATATCCGCGGACTATTCCCAACTTGAGCTGCGATTACTTGCCCACATCACCCAGGATCCAGTGATGGTGGAAGCGTTTCAAAATGGAGAAGACATTCACGCGCGCACAGCCCGTTTGGTATTTGGCGCCAGGACGGAAGATGAACTTAAGGAAGCACGCCGGTTTGCGAAGATCGTGAATTTCGCCATCGCGTACGCCATTGAACCATGGGGCCTATCGCAACGAGTGGGAATTTCACGCCAGGAAGCGAAAAAAGTGATTGCGGATTATTACAACACCTATAAGGGTGTGCGCCGGTACATGGAAGAAGTGCCGATCAGGGCCCGCGAACACGGATATGTTCGTTCAATCTACGGTCGCATCCGGCCGCTCCCGGGAATAAACGACCGCAATGCGAACATCAGAAAGGCGGCAGAGCGAGAGGCGATTAACATGCCGATTCAAGGGACAGCCAGCGATATCGTTAAGATTGCCATGCTGCACGTTGAGGAAGAATTCGAGCGTGCGGGCCTCGCAGCGCGATTGTTGATGCAGGTACATGATGAACTCCTGGTAGAGGCACCTGCCTCGGAAGCTAAACAGGTCTCCGACATTCTCAAGCGAGAGATGGAAACTGCGGTCAAGCTCGACGTGCCCCTGATCGTAGATGTCGGAGTAGCAGACAACTGGATGGACGCGAAGCCTTAATGAATTTGGGATTGCGGATCTTGTCAGAACCGCGAGCGGTAGCGACCGGATGCTCGAGTCAACAGGGTTGATTGCGGAGTTATAAGAAACTTGAACGGTTGCAACCGGATGGCAGCACTCAAGTACCATTTGACTTAAGAGTTTTTGGTAGGTTGAATCTAGCATCCGGTCGCTACCGCTCGCGGTT
>JBPCIQ010000080.1:0-10111 GCA_051006135.1 Pyrinomonadaceae bacterium
TTCTCCTGGTCGTCTGCGGTCCTTTTGGCGAAAGCCCTCAAAGCTGCCGTACTGCCTTTCCTTTCCGCTAGGCGTGCGGTGGCGGTGCCCTCCCGATGATGCATGATCATCATGTCAATGAAATGCAAGTCGTAGGGCATGTTGCCCATCTGCGAGCTGGCTTGATTCTGAGCGCGCGTTTGGGTGCCAGAAACTGCTACCGCCCCTGCCACCCCAAAAATGAGAGCAATCACCATCATCAACTTGCTTATGCGTTTATCCGTCCCTTGTCGTCTAATCATCGTTCTCCTCTTTTTGTTGTTAACTAAAATTCCCACTCGCATCTCCAGGTCTTCGCTGACGCGTAACTCCACGCGTCGTCACGATCCGTGTTTGTGCGCGGGCTGTGCGGGACTGCCCTTCGGCGGCTCCGCAATGCCTTCTCTAATTCTTCTTTGAACTTCCTCATACAGATCCGCCGGCAGTACTCGCACCAGCGTCATCATCCCCATCATCGATGCGGTCCATCCCGCAGGAAGGCCGTAGGTTTCGGGTTTGGCTACTTCCTTGTCCATGATCATGACCATGTCCTGCGGATAGCCCGGCACCCGCTTTTTGTCGGTCTCCTTCAGACTGTTTTGCTGTAGGTGTGGGCTCGGTCCTACGAGGTTCGAGCTGTTTCTGTCCTTCTCCGCTGTGTCGCCTATGCCGCGTCCCAAGCCCGGAGCCATATCTTCCGACAACGCGTGACCTTGTCGTACGACCCCCATACCTTCTTCCATACCCTTTATCTGAGAGCCCGTGCCGGCCATCCCCATCGGTCCCACCATCGAGACCATCTGGTTCATCATGTGGTGCGGCAGGTGGCAATGAAACATCCAATCGCCGGGAAATACTGCGTCGAATTCAAGATCGCGCGCTTGTGCTACACCCACCAGCGCGGTGTTGTGCGGAAACCAGGTGGACTCGGGAGCACGTCCTCCCTCCGTGCCGGTGACAACAAACTGATTTCCGTGGATGTGCATCGGGTGGTGGTCCATGCCCAGGTTTACGACCCTGAGGCGCACTCGCTCACCTTGCTTCACAATCATTGGCGTCGTCGCCGGGCCTGCCTTGCCATTGATCGTGAGCCAGTTGAACTCCATCGCCAGCGAATTTGGGATGGGATTGTTCGGAAGTAGCGCCCACTCTTGAAGAACGAGTCCGAAATCCTTGTCTACACGCGGCGAGTGGGCTTGCTTCGGGTGAATAATGAACAGCCCAATCATACCCATCATTTCTTGCATCGCCATATGCGAGTGGTAGAAGAAGGTGCCGTTCTGATGAAGCGTGAACTCGTAGACGAAAGTCTGGCCCGGCTCAATGAGAGGCTGGCTGATGAAAGGAACGCCGTCCATGTTGAGCGGCACTTCCAGACCGTGCCAGTGCATGGTCGTTGCTTCAGGCAACTTGTTTGTAACGATGAAGCGCACGCGATCACCTTCGTTAACTTCCACCGTCGGACCGGGCACGCTGCCGCTGTAGCCCCAGGCGTACATCTCCTTGCCCGGGATTAGCTGAACCTTGACGACCTCAGGGTCAAGGCGAAACACCTTCACCCCGTTGTCCATGGTCCAGGGAAGCTTCGGCACATCCGGCGTGTGCACGGACCCCGGAGGACCCGAAGCTGCGGATCTGTTGTCTGGCTTTTTATTAGTCTGGGTAGGGGCTTGGGGCATCACGTGACCCTCGTGTTGCGCGTTAACGACCTTTGAACCGGCCAGTAAGCCGGCGGCCCCAAAAAGCGATGAACGTCTTATGAAACTGCGTCTGCTGTTCTCCATTTCCTGCTCCTGTACTATTCGAATACTGTTCGAAAACCTTTGAATAACTCATCGACTGCGTCATTTCGGTTGGCGTTAAGGGACAGACTCGCCCGTTGCTTCGCTCGCTGATCTCAGCTTGAAGCCTTCGGTTCGGTCGCCGGATTCGCCGGGCTTTCCGATTGCGTCTAATCCGCCCTCCAACAGAAATCCGCGCAAACCCACAGCGCTCTGACGTAGTTGGACCAGCGCCCTCGCATATTCGACCTCAACCTGGAATAGTGTGCGTTGAGCGATCAGCACCTGCGGATAGGCCGCCGCCATCTGACGAAAGCTGGAGAGATACATCTGATAACCCTGACGTGCGCGTGGCAGCACTTGCGTACGATATCGTTCGACCATTTGCTGAGCGTTGCGGTACTCATGGAAAGCCGAAGCAAATCGTGATCGCATCACCAATTGCAGGCGCTCCAAATCACGCTCGGCAATAGCCAGTTGTGCTTCAGCGGCGGCTATGCCTCCCTGGTTCCGGTTGAAGATCGGCACGGTAACTCCCACCTCCAAGCGTCCCTCCGGTCCCTTGCGCCGCCCGGCGACGGCTGGAGCAACCGGCTCAAACCGTTCATAGTTGTAACCGAGGCCACCCTTTAGAAAGAGATCGGGAATTCTTTCGGCGCGCGCGCGCGCAAGCACAGCGCGGCTGCGTTCCACTCCTGCCTGCGCCACCCGAAAGTCGGGACTTTGACTGAGCAATGTGTCGAGCAACTGTGCTTCGTTGAGCGGCGCGAGATCTGCTTCCGGACTATCCGCAAGTCGTCCCGGTTCCAGTTGTGGATTTCCCACCATCGCCGCTAACGTTCGCCACGAACGTAGCCAATCATTTTGTGCTCTCAGAAAATCGATCTCGGAACGCTCGGCTTCGATCTCGATCTCAAGCTGATCCGGACGATCAGCCTGGCCCACGTTATAGAGTTCCTTAGTAATCTCCACGGCTTCGCGCGCCAATTGCGAGAGATCGTCACGCAACTCGACCAGTCTTTGCGCTCCGAGCGTTTCGTAATAAAGCACGCGAATGGAGTTGGTAACCCGAAGCCGCTGGGCCTCAGCGAGGATGACGGCCTGATCCTTTTCGCGAGCAAACACGCGGCGCGCCTTGCTCAACTTCCCACCCAGGGGAATGGTCTGCTCTACAAAAACCCCTTGCTCCATCGTTTCACCCGGTGAGCGGAAGGCGAATTCTTCCAAAAAGTAACCGGCTACTGGATTGGGAAACATTCCCGCCTGACGTCGGCGTCCTTCTGCGGCTTGAATAGAAGCTTCAGCCTGTGCGAGCGTCGGATTTCTTTGCATCGCCATCGCCTCCAGCTCTTCAAGCCTGAGAATGGGTCCCGCCGGGATGACTTCACGGTGAGGTCTCTTTACTTCCTGAGCTTCCGATTGCGAAGGCATATTCATCCCCGGCGTCACTACATGCACCGGACTCGGTGACTGCGATGGGGGAGGCGTATTCATCCCCGGCGTCATTACATGCACCGGACTCGGTGACGGCGATGCTGTCGGCATTTGCATGCCCGGCGTCATTACGTGCGGGCTGTCCGATGGCGAAGGTCTCGGCCTACTTACTCGTCTCGTGGGAGTTCGCCGGGCGCGAGTAACTGTTCTCTTCTTCCTCGGCGCAGCTTTCGGCTTTGGTTTGCTTGCCGGTTTCATCTTTGACATGTCATGCCCTTCATGCTGAGGCAACGACCTCACACTAATCGCAAACATCATGGCAAGTGCACTAAATGTTCGCAGCGCAATACTCAAATTACTAGGCCGGTTCATGGTTCCCCCTTACCTGGGTTCGCCCAAGCGAACGCTCACAGTGTTCTAAGACAGAAGTTATGAATGAATGGAAGACAACACGGGCAAATGCCCGCGTCACCATCACGAATGTGATTGTCGGTAGGGACTAAATGCGGAAAATGTTGATGAGGATATGCCTGGGGGTTCGCTCCCCTGGGGGTCCATGCGCTCGTGAAGTCGAGACCGAAACCGCAGACACACTAACTGGAGAAACTCTGGAAAGAGGAAGAGGAATATTCAAATCGGCGGAGCGCCTGGCCGCTTCCATCTCGCTAAGCGAAGCGGTGTTCCGATTCGTACGCGAATGAACCGCGCAGTGTGAACACGGTCCAATAGGCTGCCCCAGAGCGACTGCGTCGGGATCCCGGTTAGACGCGGTCTCGCGCTCCATCTCCATGTGCACCATGTCTTCATGCGACATTGTGGGTTCAGCAAGCTGCGTTTTACACGCAGTCATCCCTGACTGGAGATGCGGGCAGAGTGCGGCGACCAGGAAGTTGCCTCCCTGACTGAAGGGCAATGCAACTGCCAAAACCGTGGTTGCCAGGAACCGCTTGTGCATAGTCAACGCCGCCAGGATGCTCAGAAACTCTGCTAGGGATTGGCTAACTGTAGCACAACCGCGATTCACCTCCAAAGCACTGAACGCACCCTTCATTTATAAGAGCTAATATCAGCCGACGCCAGGCGTACGCGTGAGGGCTTGCCGAATTCAGTCCAGGCAAAATGCTTTGTCTCAGTGAACAGACTCGAACCATGCATCAACCCTTCAGAGCGCGAGACGGTCTCCTTAGTTTGATTGAACGCCTAATCAGTAAACTTGACATCATTCCCGTACGTTATAACAAAATCGGTAGCTCTCTCTTCGCGTTATTGATTCAAAATACTCTAACCACCGGCCACGATTAACGTCGAGGTGCTTTCGGTTATGCGAGGCTCAATGACCTCGGGGGCTGGAAACCTTTCGCCCGCACTTCGACGGTTTTCGATCCAAGTTTCGGATGCTTCGCAGTGAAGCCAATGAGGCCGGCTGCCCCTTTCGTTTTAAGCCACACAGCCCCCACTCCTCCAAAAGCGAGAAAGGATTTTCTCCAATAATCTCTCCGGGACCTTGAACAGTCAGCGCGATTGCGGCGTTGGCGAAGGGGCGATGGCGCCATATTCGTCCGTTACTCGCAGGACTATGCGAGTGGCATCTATCCCGTCGCCGATCAATTCACGATCGTCCGGCTCGACCAATAGCTGGCGGTCCACTCCCGCGCCGGACATCATTCTTGTGATGACATGCTTCCCACCGATGTAACCTTCGATCTTCAAATCGCCCCAGCCACCGCGCAGTCCTTCGCGGATGTTGGTGACACAGACATGTTAGAGGGCCCATGAAACCATATGCTTTCCGTCAGGAAATCGCCAACCTGGCTTGCTTCTCCGCCGAACTGTTTCCTGTCAAGATCGCAACGGCCGAAGTCATCGCCCTCTCACCACCACAACGAACCGGGCTCCCGGTCCTAATCGCTGAACAGAACTCAGCGATCTCGTTCTGGTAGGAGATGCCTTTATTAACAATACTGTCACCAAGATTTACGGTGCGCGAAGTGGAGTCCGCAGGTTGACTCGCCGAAGAATCAGCCACTGGTCCAGGCGATTGCCGCGAAACTTCGACTCTGGTCGTAGAGCCTGCTTCACCTTCGTTGAAGAGATATGCTTCCAATTCGCGGGTCATGATCAGAGCACCCTTCGTGCCCATAAACATCTCGTAGTTCTGTTCAAAGGCGTTCGACTGTATGGTGGAGAAGGTCACAGTGCGATCACCCGGATAATCAAACGTCGCGTAGACGTGATCGGCAACTTCACGACCGTCTTTGAAGCGAGAAGTACCACCTGTCACATACACACCCGTCGGTGCTGAGTCGAGGAACCAACTAGCTGCGTTGATTTGGTGGCTACCCAATTCACACAGCAACCCTTCTGAATACTTGCGGTACATGCGCCAGTTGAGCAGGTGTTCCCAATCGGGATAACCATACTTGCTGGGATCGAAATTAGGTGACGGCGGCTCCTCCTTTCTGCGCCAGGTCGTATTTCGATGCCACACCAAACGCGCGTGATAGACGTCGCCGAGCAGTCCCTCCTTAATGATGTTCGTATGGGCAGCTTGATAAATTGGGTTGTAGTAGCGCTGATAACCGATCTCCAGCACACGGTTATTGTTCTTCGCGGCATCAACCATCTGCTGACACTCAGCCGCCGACTTGGTCATCATCTTTTCGCAAAGAACACGCTTACCCGCATTCAGGGCTCCCACCGCTATTGGCGCGTGCATCCACAGCGGAGTCGCCAGATGCACGGCTTCGAGATCTTCTTTCTGAATCATCTCCTGCCAATCATCATATTCGTTGGGCTTGGGCCAGCCTTTCTTTACCATCATCTCAACCATTGCAGCGCGACGTTTGGGATTAACGTCGCAGAGAGCTTTCAGATCGCAGAACTCTTTCTGATATTGATTGAGCAGTCCTTTACCCATATCGCCCGTGCCTACCAGGGCGATCTTTACCGGCCCGCCGCGAATTGGCCCGCTCGTCAACGCCGCCGCGCCGAGCGCCACTAACGCAGGCGCACCTGCCGCGGCCTTCAAGAAGTTGCGCCGGCCGATTGTCTTTTGTTCTTCAGTAAGATTCATGACGTTTCGTCCTCAACCTAAGAATGAACCCCATCCTTGTTCACTTCTGAGTTCATTTGTGAAACCACCGTGACCGGCGCCGAGGCGCTCGCTTTCTCAATCTGCTGTATCTGGCGCTTCGATCTCCTTCCCCGCAGAAGCAGATCCAAGCCCGCAATCGCGCCCGTATCGAAGGCAAGCAGGACGACAACAGCAACGGCTTCGATCAGTGTCTTGTTCACTATTAAATAAGTTCCTTCATTGCCGGGCTGCGGAACGCCCGTGAGCGGCACGTACAGCAAATAGAAAAGAGTCAGGAACAAGAGGGCGCCCCAGGCGCCGAACCTGGTGAAGAGCCCCAGAATCAGGGAAAGACCGATGAGCAGCAGACAGACCTTCACCGTGCGATCGAGCCACGGCGTCCATCCGGCGTTGACCATTCGTTGAAACAATCCGGCGAGCGGACCTGATGCGCCTCTGAGGTAACCGGCCGAGGTCCATCGCGCTAATGGCGTTCCAACCGGACTCCAGGCCGGAGACCAGATCTTATAATAGCCTTCGTAGACAAAGTGCCAGCCGATTACGGTTCGCAGTGTTATTAGCGCAAACTGTTGGACGGGGCGATATGTTGTATCGTTCATCTCATGCAACACTCTCAATCTGGCATCCATGGTGACTTCCGATAACAACCGGGACCTCTGAACTGCTTTCCAGCATGATCACCAAAACATCCGGGTGCGCTGCGCAATACCTTTCTGCCAGGTCGCGCCCACCGACATAGAAGGCAGTGGCCAGCGCGTCACACACCGCCGCAGATCGCGTAACAACGCTTACGCTGGTCACGTGTTGAGCAGGCCATCCGGAACGTGGATCGATAATGTGGCCATAGCGTTGACCATCATGCTCGAAGAACTGCTCCTCACTACCACTCGTCGATACAGCACAATCATGCAGTCGCAATTTTGCCAGGCGTTCATTTCTGTTGCGGGGGTGCCGGAGGCCAACGCTCCACCCTTGATTACGCCCTTGATCACACCCGCCTGCGCCGATGGCGCAGATGCTGCTTGCGCCCGCATTTAGCAAGGCAATTCGGCCCCGATCTCGCATGCAGGCTGCGACCCGATCGAGAGCGTAGCCTTTGCCTATGCTGCCGAGATTGACCTCCATGCCGGCCCTTAAGAAACGAATTGTCCGTGTCTCATCGTCAAGGAACAACTTGTTACTGTTGACTAGGAGTCGCGCGCCTTCTATTTCATGAGTCGAAGGAACCCGCCCTTTTCTTTTCAAGAAACCCCAACAACGGGTCAACGGCCCCGAGGTAATATCGAAAGTTCCGTCAGTGTCGCGATGCAACTTCTTACACAGAGTCAGAAGGTCAAAGAGCGAATCGTCGACGCGAACCGCTTCCTTCGCAGCTTGCCTGTTGATGCGACTGACCTCGCTGGTTTCTCTAAAAACGCTGAGCTGCGCTTCGAGCCTGTCGATTTGATTCAGCGCATCGGTGGCAACTACGACGCCCGCCTGATCCCTCATCGGCAGCGTCACCTCAAAGCGGCAGGCCATGGCCGTGCGATTGACGTGCAGCCATAAGCCTTCAGGCTGGCTCTGATTGCCTTCAATGAAGTTCAGGAAACTTCGTCTGGTTAGCTCCTGCATCTTCCCCTTTCACGCCACCCGGCGAGCGGCCTTTATTTCTTTCAACTGTGCGCCGGACTTGGACTGCTTATAGTGCTGATCCAAAGGATAACAGCCAGAAGGCAGACCATTACGCGGCGCTGTCGTGCAATCGCTGAAGGTGCGACAGATGCGTTTGTGTTGCAGAACGCGGCCGCGGATAACGTCTAATGGCAACTCGGGATAAGACAACACCATTCGGCCGAGACCGATTGAATCCACCCAACCTTCCCGCACGGCAGCTTGCGCCACCAGCGGCAGAAACTCCTGCAAATAGGTGTATCCCGTGCCCACTAAAATCAGATCGGGAAACTGCAGTTTCAGCGAACGCGTTACTTCCATCTGCCGCGCCACACCGATCAACGGATCTTCAGGAGGTTGATAGCCATCGGAAGGCGGATAGAGTGCGGGCCGCTGTACGTGGGGATTGTAGTAAGGACTGCCGCCGGAAATGTTCACCAGCTTGATGTCCAGATCTCTCAGCAATGAAAGGAGGCGCACTGGCTCGCTCAGGTCATACCCTTCGGGGTTCTCAGTGTTTACACCGAAACCCCAACGATACGGCAAGACATCCCGATAACCTTCGGGAGTTCCGATGCCCGTCCTTCCGGCCACGTTCCGATTTGGATCCGCGCGAAAGGGCACCACATCGAAAGCGGAAAGGCGCACCCCGATTTGCAAACCAGGCGCGACAGCACGAATGCCTTCCGTAACTTCGCGCAGGAATCTGGTGCGGTTTTCAAAGCTTCCTCCGTAATCACCTTCGCGAGTATGTGCGCTCAGAAACTCGTGGCCGAGATAACCATGGCAGTGCTTCACGTCGACGAACTCGAAACCAAGGTCGTGCGCGAGGCGCCCTGCGCGTTGAAAGTCGTCAATGATGCCTCTGACCTCGCCATCAGTTAGAACGGGATAGCTCTCATCTATGCTAACGCGTCGATCGAGAAAGGGATGACGGTAAAGAATTCGCGGTTCAGGTTTCGCCTTCTCATTCGGCCGACTAAAGCGGCCAGAGTGCGTTAGCTGCAAACCGACCAAAAGGTCGTCGGTCGTTCCGCAAGCTTCACGGTGTGCGGCGACAAGAGTATCTCGGAGCAACGCCAGGTCACTTTTAGTGTCGTCGTTGATGAGCAGTTGATTCGGATTCGCGCGACCATCGTGACGGACGGCCACAGCCTCCCCACCCCAGATCAGCTTGGCGCCACTAAACCTGAAGTGCTTCCATCGTCTCAATGTGGCCTCAGTCGGCCTGCCATCGGCGGTGCCGTCCCAGCCTTCCATCGGATGAATGCAAAAGCGGTTACCGATCTTCTTACCGTTGAAGTCGATTGGTTGAGCGAGCGGACCTACAGCGCCGGATTCGATTTCACTGTCGCATGGAATCGATAATCCCAGGCTTTCGGCGTGCGCCTTAAAGTCCGCGACACTTCGTATCCCGCCAATTGGTGCGTATGCCCGTTCGCTCATGCTCAGGTTAATACCGCCATCATGAACCGGTGTGAAAGCTCAATTGTTCATGTCAACAAATCTGGTCGGCAATCTCCCAGGTCGGGAAGGTGGACCCTGTCCCCGCTCCAAGTTGGGAGACATTCAACTTCAAGATCACTAACTGGCTACTCGGTAGCAGCGGGGACAGTCCACCTTCCTGACCTCGAGATTTCGCGAGATTCTCTCTATCACCCCACAGCAACTGCCTTCGGGACCGACAAAACCTGCATCGCTCGCTGCAACGCCTGCACAAAAAAGAATTCTCCCCACATAACTGATTCATCGACCCCGAGATCCTTATGTATGTGATAGACGCCGCCGCGCAGGATGCCCTCCCAACCGTCGACGCTTTCGCCTAAGTAATTCGCGGAGAGCGAATCGATCGTTTTCAGCGCGCCGTCAAGATAGGCTTTTCGCCGCGCCTCGCTCGTAGAGAACTCCGCGAGATTGAACAGGCCAACAGCCGCAATGGCCGACGCACTGGTATCAACCTGCGCGCGGCTCAACGGTCCGACCTCGGGTGCCTCGAAATCCCAAGGCGCGATGCCACTTTCTGGTACGTGCGCCAGCCAGTAATCCGCATTCAGTTGCGCTGTCTCTAAATAAATCGGTTCTCTGGTCAAGTGATAGCAAGTGCCAAAGCCGTAGAGCGACCAGGCGAGAC
>JBPCIQ010000081.1:0-39387 GCA_051006135.1 Pyrinomonadaceae bacterium
AGGAGTCATTTAAGAGGGTGGGGAGTACCGCTCACCCACCCAACACCCCCCACGACACCATCAACACCCCACCCCGCACTACGAACAACTGACTAAGAGTAAATATTCATTGGCCTCATCAGCAGCGCGACCGGATCTTCAACATTGAGCGCCTCGCGCACGTAGAAAGCCTCTCCCGCCGCGACGCCAATCAATGAACCGTAGTAACGCATGCGCAACTCAATCTCATGAAGAAAACCTTCATCACTGATCCGCGTAACGGGCTCTGTCGATTCGGAGCTGTAAAACTGCGAAGCGTGCGTCTTGATTGCGCTCATCTTTTCCTCAACGAACTCCGAAACATCTACTATGAAGGACGGCGGAACCAGCCGTGAATAAATTGAGTGCATGATCGCCGGCATTTTCGTGGCTTGCTGGCCGGCTTCACCGTCATAGCGAGCCATTGTGGCCAGGCGCGCCGCTTCGCGCACAATGTGGCAAGTGTTGGCATGGTCCGGATGAGGATCGTCCCAATGTGTTGTTAGCAACACTCTGGGCCGATGACTGCGAATAATCCGCACCATTCCTGCGCGCGACTCTTCAGTAAGCCAGACATGGCCGTCGGGACACCCAAGATTCAAGCGCACATCCAGCTTCATTACCCGCGCCGCTGCGAGCGCCTCCTGCGCACGAATTTCGGTCGTGCCTCGCGTGCCCATCTCGCCACGCGTCACGTCAACCACACCAGTCCGATAACCAAGCGACTTTAACTTTAGCAGCGTGCCCGAGACAGACAATTCCGCGTCGTCCGGATGGGAAAAGATCGCGAGCACATCTAACTCAATTGCTGAAACACTCATTGCTTCTGGTTTAACTTAAGTGCTGCGTTTGGTCAAGCCAGACCTTCTTACGATACCAGGCGTTTGACTCCCACATCAGCAGTCTTGTAGCCTCGGCTGGAGTTGGTGTCATGTTTTCAGGATCCACGGTCTCTTAGCGGAGGCTCCGGCAAAACGATCCACTAAATCACCCGAGAGCTCACTAAATATTTGTGTTGGTTCGTGTGATTTCGTGGATCGTCTTATGAAACTCGAAATATGACTACTCGGCTGGAACGCGCATGGAATTATGAAAGGGACTGCCGCCAAATGTTACTCACGAGGCGAAGTCGCATAACGTGGCTAGCGATTTTCATCTTGTTTGTTCTCTCTGCCCCGAGTGTCGCCCACCTCAATTCTGAAAATTCTTTAGCTGTTCCTCATGATCTCAGACCTAACCAGGATCCAAGACTCCTTGAGATTGGCCAGGCGTCGAAGCTTCAGTCCCCAGCAAACTCACCCGCACAGATCAAGGTCATTTCTTACAACATACGCTGGCGTGGCGGTGATGATCTCAGGCAACTGATCGAACTCCTTAAGCGTGGCCGGGAAATCGGTGGAGCAGCGATCATTGGCTTACAAGAGGTGGACAGGAATAAGGAGCGGACCGAACACAAGAATACTGTGAAGCTAATCGCCGAAACACTTGGCTTCTATTATGCCTGGACCGCACCGCCGGCAACCAAGGCGGGGCAGGAGGAGGAAACTGGTGTTGCGATTCTGAGTTCCTACCCGCTCGCCGATATTCACCGAATCATCCTGCCGCATGGGGGACCAGGCGGCAGACGACGCGTCGCACTTGGCGCTACCGTCGCACTTGGCGGCGCGCGAATTCGCGTCTATTCGGTTCACTCTGAGAACAGAATTTCGGTCGCGAGAAAGATGGACCAGACGAAAGCGGTGCTGACAAATCTGGCGGGGTATTCCAAAGACATGCCGGCAATCATCCTGGGAGATCTAAACACCTGGGAGCCTGACGCGGTCGACAAAACATCCAAGCTGTTCACGTCAGAGAATTTCAGCACGCCGTTTGACGATGATCAGGCGACTTTCTTAAGAACAATTCTGATCATTCCAATCAAACTGAAACTCGACTGGATCTGGCTGCGCGGCCTGGAGGCGACAAGCCACGGGATCGACAAGCAGATAGACCTGTCAGACCACTGGCCCTTATGGGTTGTGATCAAGATAAGGAAAGGCCACTCAAGAGAGATCTGAGCATGACTACCAAGCCAAAGTTAGGATTCGGGCGGTAAAGGCGTAAATCGATTGCAATTCACGGCGGCTTGCTGCTGCAATCCAAGCTCGCCGCAGTCCATGAGTTCATCAGTACCACCACGAGGTAGAGTGTGTGAAAAAAACTCAATTCTTGATGTTAAAAGGCTCGCGTGGTGTCATGGGACTGGCCTACCTCACACCCCATTCCCAGATTCCGTAAAGCGTCTTCTTATCCAGCGGATGGCCGGCCTGTTTCAATGTCAGTGCGATTTGGCCACGATGGTGAGACTCATGCGAGATCAGGTAGCCCAGAAAAGCAACCACGTGTGGCTTGAAACCTTTGACTTTGCCATCGGCCTGCGCACTCTTGCTTAAGAGCGAGCTGATTGCTTCACCGGAAGCTGTCAGTGACTTGCGCAGTAGCTTGGCATCGCTGGCCTGCTCATTCTCGACCTTGGTCAGGCCCTTGAGTAAATCAGGAGCAGCCGCTTTCAACCACATCAGACGAACGTTATGAATGTGCGCAAACTGCTCTCCAACCTTGCGACCTTTCGAGGCGGATATGCTTTCTAAGGCCACCGCATCTGTCGCGTCGAGAAAATAGAGGTTGATGCGATTATGGATGGCCCAGGTTTCAAGCAACTGTTTTTCATCCATTTCTTTCTACTCCCTCGCGATAGGAGACTGGATCAGCGCACTCGCACCTCAATATTGTTCCCCGTAAGAGCATTACCCGTAACCCTCTGTAGATCGGCAGCAGCCTTGTTCAGATCCGTCTGAGCGCGAAGCTCATTTCCGCGCGCGGTGGCCAAAGCCGTTTGTCGCTCAAGTACGAGAAACACCGTCGACTGTCCCGCATCAAGTTTTCTCTGTTCACTGGCATATTGCTGTTCAAGTGCCTCACGCGCCGCGCCTGCCGCTCGCAGCCGTGCTTCAGCACTGCGCACCACCTGCAAGGCATTCCGCACTTCTACCTGGATCGACTGTTCGAGCTGTTCGCGCTGGGTGGTTATGCGCTGGCTTTCGACCAGCGAGCGGCCCAATTGCGCTTCAGCGGTTCGATTACGCAAAGGCAAATTGATTTGCACGCCGATGCGGTAGTTGTTGAAACGGTTGCCGAACAGATTTTGCAGCGACTGGCTGTAGCCGCCAACCAGGTCAGGCGGAAATGTTTGGACTGGCGGTATCGGCAACGGCGGAACCCCCGCCAACTGCGACAAAAGATTAACCCGCTCACGAATCTCTGCCGTAGAGAAGAACGGATTTATCGCGCTACTATTGATCGTACCCGCCAGGCCGACGACTCCGTAACTACCCACCAGATCGATTCCGGGTTTGGTCTGTTCGCGAAAGTATCTCAGATCGATCTGGTTGATCTCGCGCGCGACGTTGGACTGTTGCAGCTCAGGACGGTTTTCCATGGCACTTTTCATCGCCTCCGGCAGAGAAACTACCGGCGGCGACAGGTCGACTGAGTCAGTCGGAATAATTGACTGCCGCCAAATTTCCGCCCGCCGATTCTCGGCAATCAAATCTTTCAGGTTGTTCTCAGTGCGCGAAACCTCTTCCAGAGCAGCGAAGAGAGTTTGTTCGAAACCTGCAACCTGGGCTTCTGTCGCTACAATATCGATTGGCGCCAATGCGCCTTCGACGACCAGACGTCTGTTGTGTTCAAGCTGCGCTCGGGAATCGCGCACTGCATCACGCTGGATCTGGAGATTTCTGAGGGCGAAGACCAGATCCCAGTATGCACGCTGCACGCGTGTGATTGTTTCAATCGCCCGCTGCCGAAATTGCACATCAGTTAGCGAGAGATTCTTCTTGGCAATTTCGATCTGCCGGCGGTTGTTGTCAGACTTCAGGCCACGGAGCAACGGCTGTGTGTAGTTGAAAGTCAGTTCCGTCGGATACTGCGGACTGAGCCCGGTAAACTGATTATTCGTCGTTTGTCGGATGGATGAAAAATCCAGCCGATAGCTGCCGCCAAACATTGGTGACTGGCCCTCGAGCCGTGCAGTACCGGTGTAACCCTGCTGCGTTACCGAACCGTTTGAGCCTCCGCTCAGAAAACTGGAGATTGGGGTGTTGATGCGCTCAAAATAGGACGAAGAACTTAGGCGCGGATCGAAGACCCCGCGCGAACCTATAAGATCGAATTCGGCAATCTTGACAGCCTGTCGGGCGACTTCGATGTCCTTATTGTTTTCGAGCGCCGCCGCCAGCGCTTCACGCAACGAGAGCGGTCGCGGCTGCTCCATGTCCACGCCGACGCGTCCCAGGTCAGGCAAAGGCTTCTGCTCCGGGCGAAAATCTGGCGCAATTGTTTGGACCTGCAGCTCCCGGGTTGAAGGTGGTGGTGTTGGCGAAGGGGTCGGCTCTTGAGCGAACGCGCTGAGGGAAAACAAGGCCAACAACACGAGGGTGAACAAGGATGCCGTTCCGAGACGCTGAAGGGAAGTTGTTTCGATCTTAATCATCACTTTTGCTAAAACTGAATAGCCAGGAATTTTACACCCTGACGAGTGTGTTTACTGCTTAGAAAGCAACCCAAACAAAGATGCTGTCGCACTTGCGCCTCTGCGTCTCACCCAGGCGAATGCCCCCGTTGTGCCAGCGCCAATCCGACCCCAGACGCGGCTTTTACCGAGATCGTCAAAGAGTGAATAAAAAACTGGCACGGCAAGCAACGTCAGCAGCAAACAGAGCGACTGACCGCCAACTACCAGCACTCCAATTGATCGATTCGTGCCCGACCCGGGACCGCTCGAGATAGTCAAAGGCAACATGCCGGCAACCAGCGCGATAGTAGTCATCAAAATAGGACGCAGGCGATCACGATTGGCGCGAATGATTGCCTCCATTCTCTCCATCCCACGCTCACGCAACTGATTGGTATGATCGATCTGAAGAATTGCGTTCTTCTTCACCACTCCGAAGAGCAGCAGCAGTCCCAGGCCGGAGAAGATGTTAACTGTCTGCCCGGTGACCAGCAGCGAAACGATGCCGAAGGGAATTGCGAGCGGCAATGTCAAGAGAATGGTGATCGGGTGAATGAACGATTCAAACTGCGCCGCCAGCACCATATACATAAAGACAAAGGAGAGGACGAAGGCCAACATGAAGTAGTAGCCCGCTCGGCCCAGTTCCTTCGAGCGCCCCGCCAATCCGGTTTTGTAGGCGCTGTCAATGTTGACCTCTTTCGCAAACTCATCCATCTTCTGAATCACTGCTGCCTGGGAGCCACCGGGTTTGACGTTAGCCAGCAGCGTAACTTGTCGCTCCCGATTAAGTCGTTCTATTGCTGACGGTCCCGTGCCTTCTTCGATGCGCACCAAACTGTCGAGACCCACCCAGCCAATCTTGGAAGACGAGACAATCATGCGCTGCAAGCCTTCAACGCTCGCGCGAAACTCGCCGATCGCGCGCACACGCACGTTGTACTGGTCAGTGCCGGCGTTAAAGGTTGAAACTTTTTGGCCCGCAACGAGGGTATTGAGCGCCTGAGCGATGTCGCCGACGCGCACACCCAGATCAGCGGCGCGGGCGCGATCAATGACCACCCGAAGCTCCGGCTTGCCGGTCACCAGCGTCGAATCTACATCGACGGCGTCCGGAATGGTTTTCATCTTCGCCAGTAATTGATCGGAGTATTTTGTCAGCTTAACCAAATCCGGCCCACCAATGACGTACTGAATGTCGGCATTGCGGAATCCACCTCCCGAGATGGTGGCTACCTGCTGCACGCTCGTCCGCAACTGTCCCGGATACTCCTTCAAGTATTTGCCCAGAACTTCGGTACGGGCGCGCAACATCAATTCGTCCTGAGTCACGCGGCGATCCTGGAGTGGCTGCAGCTTGACGTAGATGGAAGCCACATTCACCTGTTCCTGTTGACCCCCGCCAATCGTAGTTAAGGTGTCGAGCACACCGGGAAGCCGGCGCACGTCGGCAGCGATCCGACCCGCGATAGTGGATGTGGCCGCGAGTGTGGATCCTTCCGGCGCCCGCACGTTGATTTCAAACTGCGACTGATCGTCAACCGGCAAAAAGTTCTTGCCGACAAACATGAACAGCGGAACGATGCTTATGATCACCGCCAAACAGGCGAGCACCACGACCCAACGATGCGACATGGACCAGGTCAACATTCGTGTGTATCCGCGATCAATGGGACGATAGAATCGGCCCTCCTTTGAATCGCGCTTCGTCCGTTTGTCCTCCGCAGCGTCTCCCTTATCCTTACTTGGTTTGATTAATCGCGCCGAAAGCATAGGGGTCAGCGTAAATGAAACCAGCAGTGAAACGGCAATAGCGAACGAAGCAGTAAATCCAAATGACGACATGAAGCGGCCGACGATGCCCCCCATAAAGCCAACGGGCAGAAAGACGGCGAGCAACGAAAGCGTGGTCGCCATAACCGCAAGGCCGATCTCCCGCGTTCCTTCAATTGCTGCCTGAAACGGCGGCACGCCCTTTTCTTCAATGAAGCGGAAGATGTTTTCCAGAACGACAATCGCGTCATCAATTACGATGCCGACCATCAATGTCAGCGCCAACATCGTTATTTGATTGAGGGTAAAACCCATCGCCCCCATCAAGCCGAAAGTAGCAATGATCGAAGTCGGAATTGCGATTGCGGCGATTACGGTCGAGCGGAAACTCCATAGGAAAATAAACACCACGATAGCCGCGAGGATGCTACCTTCGATCAAATGCATCCGAATCGATTCAATCGATGCCTTGATAAAGATTGACTGATCGCCGACCACCTCAGTCTTGAATCCGGCCGGCAAGGTTGCGCCAATTTCTTTAAGTCGATCTTTCACCGCCTCTGCGATGGCAACTGTGTTCTGGCCTGATTGTTTCGAGACCACGAGCGTTACGGCCGGCTGGCCGTTTAGTCTGGCCTCCGTTCGCGGCTCTTCAGCACCGTCTTCCGCATAGCCAATGTCGCTGAGTTTTACGGAATAGGTGCCACGATTGGCCACGACCAGATTATTAAACTCAGCGGGTTCGATGATTCGGCCCATCGTGCGAACCGTTAGCTCACGAGTGCCTTCATCAACGCGTCCGCCGGGCACTTCCATGTTTTGCGCGCGAATCGCGTTGACCACATCGGCAACCGTGACGTTGAATGCGCGTAATTTATCGGGATCGACCCATGCCTGTATCTCGCGCGTGCGGCCGCCTATGATCTGTACCTGTCCGACGCCATTAATCGATTCAATCTGTTGCTTGATCTTCTTGTCAGCTACATCTGTGACTTCGCGCAGCGAGCGGGGCGCCGAGACTGCAATGCGCACGACTGGCGCCGCATCGGTGTCGAGTTTCTGAACGATAGGCTGTTCGGCCGTAACCGGCAGATCGTTGGCAATCAAGTCAATCTTGTTGCGAATTTCCTGAGCAGCGATATCGGGGTTTTTCTCGAGCAGGAAGGTGATGAACACCTGGGAAACTCCCTCAACCGAGGTCGAACGGAGTTCGTCGATCCCACTGACAGTGTTGACGGCGCCTTCAACCTGATCGGTGATTTCGGTCTCAATTTCCTGAGGCGATGCGCCGGGATTCACAACCGTCACGGTGATGGTGGGCAAGTCAATTTTGGGAAAGAGATCGACGCCCAACGATTGGTAGGAAAAGAGACCGACGACGGTGAGACTCAAGATCAACATCGTCGCGAAAACCGGACGCCTGACGCAGATTTCAGCTAGCTTTTGCATGATTTGGTCTTCGGTCTTTGGTCTTTGGTCTTTGGTCTTTGGCGGTCTAAATTTAAGACCCAAGGCCAAAGACCCAAGAACAAAAACCTACTGTCTAACGGCCATTCCGTCGCTCAACTGATCCGTATTGCTGGTTGCGACCAGTTCACCCGCGGCAACTCCGCCTTTAACCTCAACCAGATCGCCTTCAGTCTGACCCAGTTGGACCGCTCTCTGTTGCGCATGCCCATCTTTAATAACGAATATCCGACCTACTCCCGACTCGGTAAGCACGGCACGAGCAGGAATCAGCACCGCCGGCTGCGAGCGGGACTGCATAATTCGCACCGAGGCAAACTGGCCTGGCTTTAGCTCGCCGCTGCTGTTTTCAATCTCAGCTTCCAAAGTCAACGTGCGAGAGCTTGGCGTAACGTTCGGCGATATCCTGGCGATACGTCCGCTGAAGTTCCTGTCCGGCCACGCACTCAGAGTTACTGATACCGCCTGGCCCACCTTTACCTCAGAGATTGCCTGTTCCGGTATGTCTATGCGAATGCGCAAAGGATTTATGCGCACAATGGTCGCGACTTTCTGCGTGGGAGAAACGTATTCACCAAGGTCGGCATTCCGCTCCGCCACGTATCCGTCGATGGGTGAAAAGACCAGGGCGTAGGAAAGAGTTCTCCGCGCCAGTCCAAGCTGGGACTCGGCATTAGCTACGTTTGCGCGCGCCGTCGCCACGGCTGCATAGTTCTGGCGCGCCAGTGAGAGAGCAGACTCATACTGTTCTTTCAGTTGATCCCGCTGGGCCTTCTGCTGATCATAAGACGACCGCGAGACGTCGCCCGATTCGATCAGTTTTTCTGCGCGGCGGAGATTCTTTTCGGCCAGCTCCAAAGCCAGGCGAGCATTGACAACTTCTGGAACGCGGTTCGGATCGAAAGGCTGGCCCGATCGCAGGCCGGCCTTTTCTTCTGCTTGTCGCAGTGCCGCTTTGGCTTGCGCAACCTGCGCCTGAGCTTGCTCCATGCGTAGTTTCGAATCCACATCGTCGAGACGAACGATCATCTGCCCTCGCTTAACATAGCTGCCGAGGTCAACGCCAATTGCGACTACCTTGCCTGCCACAGATGGCGCAACGTCGGTCTGCTGGTCACCAGCAAGGCTACCGGTCGCCTCAAAGAAACGCGGCAGGTCGCGCATTATTGCCGGCGCCGTCGTTACCTCCACAACAGGAGGAGTATTCGCCGCCGATGCTTCGCTTCTGACGTTCGCTTTTGACCCGCCGCAAGAGATCGCCAACGCGCTCAGGCTGACAAAAATGCCCGCCAAAACTAAAACTCGAATATGCCTGGGAGAAACCATCCCGTTACCTCTTCGCTGGAGAACCATTTGCATCCTTGTGCCCATTTTTCGTGGGAACCTTCTGCGATCCATCGGTAGATATGCCCCCCAAAAGAATCTCCGTGAAATGTCTTGCCGCATCTTCATTCGAGAGATTCAACAAGCGGCGCTTTGGATCCCAAAGATTGTTATTAAGGGAATGGTGAATAATCATGCCGATGAAGGCGCGAACTACAATTGCCGGCTCAATCTTGACCATGGCCCCGTCGCGTTGCCGCTCTTGAACGTAAGCGCCCAGAAATTCATAGACCCGTCTGACAAATTTCTCGAAGAACATCTGAGCCAATTCATGCCCTTCCAGGGCCGAGTGCAACAGCAGGCGCTGAAACTCCGGGTCGCTCTCGTGGTATTGCAAGGCGCCAAAAGCGAGGCCTTCGAACACCGCTCGATCATCCTTACGTCGGAGGGCTTCCGCGACCATCAGCTCCGGGTCGATGGCATCGCCTGAACAAGCCTTGAGGTCGAGGATAGCGGCATAAAGTTCTTCCTTGTTTGCGAAATGCCGGAACACCATGGCCTCCGAAACACCCGCCGCTTCGGCAATTTTTTTGGTGGTCGTACCCCCAAAGCCCTGCCGAGAAAACAGACTTACAGCAACGCGCAAAATCTGGCGGCGCCTTTGATCTCCGGCCATTCGTGCCCCGGCCGCAGTTCCGTGCGAATCAACCAATGCTTTCATTTGTCTAGCCACAATAGGAATCTCCACCACGGCCGGTAAAGTAAGTACTTACTTACCACCCGAGTTATACCGCTGTCAAGCAGGCCTGCTGTCTCCGTTAGAGTTCAGAGGCTTTGCCTCAAAGAATCACAAACTACTGCTGCTTCGGCTTTGCCTCCTTACCTTAACAGGAACTCTGGGTCACTTCATGGTCGTTGTACGGTTCCCGATCTTTGATTTTTCTTAACTTGTACCTTTTCACAACAACATTTTTACTGAAGCGAAGTGAATAATTTGTCGAGCAATTGTATAGGGAGGTATTCGCTACTTACGGGCGTCGGCACGTTTATTGCTAATTCGTGATTGAACTTGCGGATCAGAGGTTTTAGCGGACGCTACAAACCATTGCTCCCATCCTGATTACAAAAGGAGATTTTCAAATGTCAGAGAACCGAACGTCAGAAGGGTTTAATGTACCCGCAACCAATACGGGCACAGGCAGCGGCAGCACGGGCACGGGCACCGCCACAGCGCTCTCTCAGACTGCCCAAAATTACGGTCAGAAGATCACGGACGCTGCTACACAGGCCAAAGACTACGTCGCGGATAAGGTATCCGTTGTCGGAGATAAGATTAAAGACTTACAGAACGCCGATTACGCTGAAGTCGCCGAGAATGCCAAAGAATACACCAGGAAGAATCCAGGACAGGCAATCTTGATCTCGGCCGCGGCAGGACTTGTGCTAGGTCTGATTCTCCGGGGCAGGCGCTAACCCCAGCCCCTTCGCTAGGTAGGTATACAAGGCTGCATTAAAGTATACAAGGCTGCCTTAAAAAAGGGAGGCCAGGTTATGGCTGCTTCAAAAACCGCTCTGACAACTGCTAAAGATGCGTCAGCGCCATCCGAAACTGAAAGTCTAACGGGGTTGGTCAGCCGGCTTGGCGACGACGTAATGCAGCTCTTTGACACGAAACTGAGTCTGCTGAAGGTTGAGATCAAAGAGGAAGTAAACGCCTACGCGCGCGGCGGGATAGCGATTAGTCTGGGAGGCATCGTCGCCGCCGTTGGTTTCGCGTTTGTCAATATCGCGGTTGCATTCGCGGTCTCAACCCTGTTTGCCAACACAAATCTGAGTCAAGCGGCAAAGTATGCAATCGGGTTTGTCGTCACAGGCATGTTCTACGTAATCGTTGGTGGCGTCGTCATCTTGTCAGTAAAGAATCGTTTGGCCAAACAGGACCTCGTACCGAGCAGAACCTTGGAAGAACTTAGAAAGGATAAACAATGGGTGAAGAACGAACTTTAGCGTTTGCTCGCGCACTTGAAACTAGAGACGAAGATCTATCCAAAGAGGAGTTACAATTGCGAATGGAAGAAGCTCGCGGGTCTATTTCACAGACGGTCACCGAAATCAAAGAGACAGCGGCCCAGCAATATGAAACGGTCAAAGATGCGCTCGATTGGCGGGAGCATTTTAAGAAGCAACCGGTGGCTTGGACCCTGGGTGCGGCCGGCGTTGGCTTCTTTGTGGGTTACGGAATCGCCGCGGCCATCAAGGGGGAGTCAGACGAACAGTATGATTACGTGAAGCCAATCAATCGCGCCTACGCGGGTCAGCCGATCCGTGGTGAATTCCACCAGCCGGCAGCGTCTGGCACGGAGGGAAAGACGAACGGGGACAAAAACGAAGGTCCCGGGTTGGTTCAGCGATTTAAGGAGACACGGGCCTTTGACCGGTTGCAACAAGAGGTGGGGTCGCTTGGCGATCGCCTCATTGACGAACTCTCAACAACCGCTCAGACGGTTATCTTACCCGCACTAATTCGGAAAGTCCGCGATTTGATCGGAGCAGATCTCTCCGATAAGAGCCAGTCGCGCACCGCAACGGCCGGCGTTAGCCACGAGAGTGGCGCAAGATATCAGTCGACTCTGGAACGAAATCCCAGTTGATGCCAACGGAGGCTCCAAAAGAAACAGGCGAGCTAAGTAGCTAGCCTGTTTTTTTGACTAAACCTTCGGGCGCCGCCTATCAACAATCATCTTGCCGGCATTGCCTTGCGCGGTAATTTCTCATCCCTTATGGCTGCGTTATAGATAAATGCGGCCATGATTGTCGCTGCCTGCTTCATGTCACCCGCTTGGATTCGGTCGAAGACATCCTGATTTGAGTGATGCGTACGTGTCTCGTATTCAATCTCATCCTGGATGAATTGAAAACCTGCCCGTACCGTCATCGAGGTTGAAATATCCGCTGAACTTTTCATACTCAGGTCTTTTTACGAGCATCGGTGTCGGAATGGGAGAGGCCGCTCCGTTTCCATTGCCTGCTCCGCCAGTCGGCGGTGTTTCAATTTTGCCAAGGTGCTCTGCTACGTAAGCTCGCGAACCTAAAAGCCCTTGCTCCTCACCACTCCAAAGCGCAATCCGTATTGTCCTGCGCGGTTTCAAACCGAGAGCCTGAATGATGCGCAATGCTTCCATACCCACAGCACAGCCCGCTCCATTGTCGGTGGCACCTGTTCCAGCATGCCAGGAATCCATATGACCACCGAGCATTACGATCTCGTCCCTCAAATCAGTGCCGGGAATCTCAGCGATCGTGTTGTAGCCCATCGGATCAGAGTCCTGCCATTCCACAGCAAGATCAACCGCCATTTTCACCTTTTCATCAGCTTCAATCATCCGGATGAGGCGATTATAGTGTTCGGCGGCAAGCACTATCTGCGGCGTAATCTTCGGAGCGCTCTTATCGTAAGGACCAATTGATCGCGAATTAGGGCCGAAAGGTTCGGCCGGAACTGGCTGCGGCACAGTGGCGGACTGGACGAAGACTGTTCCACCGTCGCCTAGACGACTGGGGTCAATCAATACCGCGGCGCCTTCATCTTGCAGAAACTGATACTTCCTTGCGTTGAACTGCTGGGCGGCACGCTGTTCCGGTGAAAACTGAAAACGGCGTTGGCCGCCTCTTGGCTCGGGCGCATCAGCGAGCTCGAGCAAGTCCTTCTCGCTCATACGAATACCTGGCGCCTCGAAGCGAGCCTTAACTTCGCGCAACGGCGCGGTCAGCACGATGGTACCTTTCAGTTTGCCTTTAAACTTCTCCAGATCGGTATCAGTATTGGCATTAAGGTAAACTACCTCAGCTGTGACAGTCCCATTCGTGGCCGGCGACCAGGCTTTTGGATAGGCAATGAGCGGTATACCCTGAGGTTCAATCACCTGGGCAGAAAAGCGCTTTAAGGACCAGCCTCGACCGAAAGGTCCCCAAGCCTCCAAATGGGCATTCGCCATGCCCCATTTAGTCATCTGGTCGCGCGTCCATTCATTTGCCCGCTTCATGTTCGGCGAATTTGTGAGGCGGGGCCCAATAACGTCCGTGAGGTAACTCAAAGTCTGCATAACTTGCGAGCGATTCATGCCTTCATCCTTGATGCGCTCGATCGGATCGTTAGGATCTCTTGCCGGGGTTTGCTGACCCACTTGCTGAGGCTGCGCACCAGGCCGAGTCGTAGGTGATTGTGCGGGTTGTTGTGCAAATATTGCATTTGGTGAGAGCACAAAAAGCAAAAAGAGAGTTATAGCTGGGGAGCGTCTTAGTATCATGGTCTTCTCCTAACGTTTTATTTAAGGGCAGACCGTTTCATCTTGAAACGAATGGATTTGTACTGGCTGAGATCGCTGTGGGTCGTGAAGGGTTTTGCCGCCGCAGCGGATTCAGCGAACGGGCGCAGGATCCGATTGCCCTACCTTCTGCTTAGCTATACCCGCCGCTGGTTCACTCGAATTGTATCCACACTCTTCATTTGCACAGTAGCGGAAAGTACCCTGCTTCTTGGTTGTCTTCTCTAGGAGAAACGGCGCCTGGCAATGAGGGCAGGCCTCGATAACCGGCTTGTTCCAGTAAACCGCATCGCAATCAGGGTACCGCGAACAACCGTAAAATGTTTTGCCCCGCTTTGACTTCTTGACGACGATCTCACCAGGGCATTCAGGCCGCGGGCAGGATACACCGGTAGTTTCCTGTTTAATGTATTTGCATTTCGGGTAATTTGAGCAGGAAATGAACTCTCCAAAACGCCCGAAACGTCTCACCAGGTGCGCGCCATCAACGGGACACTTCTCATCCAGCGGAATAGGTGGAGGCGCAACGGCTCCGCTCTTGGCAACCTTGCGAATGTTGCGACATTCAGGATAACCGGTGCAGCCCAGAAACTGGCCGAAGCGGCCACGTTTGAGCTGCATTGGTTTGCCACACAAGTCGCAGACTTCCGGCTCTTCAGATCCGTTGGCGCCAGCTTGACCAGCGACTGCTCCGCCATCCGCACCCTCGCTCTTTGGCTCCGCATCACGAGTAGCGCCGCAATTCAAACATTTCAGATACTTGCCGAAACGGCCAAACTTCTGAACCATTCCCTTGGTTTCGCACTTAAGGCACACTTCGTCGGTTGGCGTATCGACGTTCTTGATGCCATCAGTGTATTTCTTGAACTTACCCAAATCATCTTTGAACTTGTCATAAAATTCGTGTAGGGCCGTGGTCCACTTGAGTTTTCCTTCCTCGACCTGGTCAAGCTCCTCTTCCATGCGCGCCGTGTACGTTACGTTAAAGAGATCGTCAAAGCCACCGTCGATTAGCAAATCATTCACAGTCTTGCCCAGGGTGGTGGGATGAAAGCGTCCTTCTAACTTTTCCACGTATTCACGGTCTTGAATTGTGGACATGATTGCCGCATAGGTTGAAGGTCTACCAATACCCTTTTCTTCAAGTGCCTTAACCAGGGTGGCTTCCGTAAACCGAGGCGGTGGTTCGGTGAAGTGCTGTTCAGGAACTATCGTTTTCAGATTGAGAACTTCACCCTTTTCGACCAACGGCAGGGTGCGTTCGGCCTCCTCATCTTCTTCGGTCTTTTCGTCGCGACCTTCCTGGTAGAGTTTGAGGAAACCGTCAAACTTCTGGACCGAACCAGTGGCACGGAAGAGAAATCGACCTGCCTTGATGTCGATTGTTGTTTGATCGAAGATGGCGGGCGTCATCTGGGAAGCCACTGAGCGCTGCCAGATCAAGCGATAAAGTCTGAGTTCGTCCTTATTAAGATAAGCCGCCAACGAATCGGGAGTGCGCGTGACTTCGGTGGGGCGAATCGCCTCGTGCGCATCCTGCGCGTCTTTCTTTGATCGGTAATGAACTGCCTTCTCGGGGAGGTACGGCGCTCCATACTGCTTGCCAATGAACTCGCGGACTTCATTCAACGCCGCTTCTGAGACGCGCGTCGAATCCGTGCGCATGTACGTGATCAGGCCTACCGATCCTTCCGCTCCCAGTTCCACACCTTCATAAAGTTTCTGCGCCACCATCATCGTCTTCTTTACTGCAAAGCCAAGTTTCCGTGACGCTTCCTGTTGCAGCTTGGATGTGATAAACGGCGGGACTGGATTGCGTTTGCGCTCCTTGGTGGCTACTTCACTGACAACGAAGGACTGCTGCTCTGCCTCAGTAACAAGATCGGTTGCCTGAGCTTCGGCGTTGATCAAAATCTCGTTGCTTTTGACGGCTTGATCGAAGCCGGTTGTTTTCACCGACTGCTCCCCGACTTTGAAGAGTCTTGAGTCAAAGGCCGGGGGCAGTTTCGCGGCCACGTTTGCTGTGATCGTCCAGTACTCGGTCTTCAGAAACTTTTCTATCTCACGTTCGCGCTCCACGACCATTCGCAGAGCTACCGATTGCACGCGGCCGGCACTCAAGCGCCCGCCGATTGTGCGGCAAAGAATTGGCGAAACTTTATAACCCACCAGCCTGTCCAGCACGCGGCGAGCCTGCTGGGCGTCAACCAGGTTTTCATCGATCTGCCTGGGGTGCTCAAACGCTTCATTTACTGCCCTTTTGGTAATCTCATTGAACATTACTCGATAAGTTGGTTTCGCCGGTCGCTTTGGCACAATCTCTTCGGCAAGGTGCTGGCAAATTGCTTCGCCTTCGCGATCAGGGTCAGCAGCGAGAAACACAGAGTCGGCCTCTTTCGCGGCCTTTTTCAATTCGGCGACGATCCTCTTGTTATTTCGTTTTCTGGAATCCGGAATTACTTCGTAGGTCGGTTTAAAATCATCGTCGACGTCAACCCCTAATCCTTTGGAGGGTAGATCTTTGATGTGGCCTATGGAGGCCTTAACGAGATAGTCCTTTCCCAGGTATTTATTGATTGTCTTCGCCTTTGCGGGCGATTCAACTATTACTAAGTTTTTTGCCATGGCTGAGTATTGCCGATTGCCGATTGCCGATTGCCGATTTCGACTCCCCCAATTTTTTTCCCTTCGATCGGCGCTTGACCTATTGAATTCAATTGGCGATTTCATTCATCTCTGGCCTGGACGAAATCGGCAATTGGCAATCGCAAATCGAAAATTCGTTACATTTTCCTAACAAAACACCTGCCAGGGAGCGCACGAACCAGTTCGCGCATCTCCAGCCCTAATAGCGCCGCTGTCAAATCTGAAATTGATAACCTGCTCCGATTCACCAGCGAATCGATGTGTTCGGGGCTATCGGCCGTTAAAAGTTTTAGAACCATTGTTTCTGATCCGGAAAGCCCCGGCGGTACCAGCGACAGCTGATCCGCCAGCGACTTCTCTTTCTTCTTTTCGCCAAACGGCGGCGGCAACAGCTTCGCTGCGATTTGCGGTGGCAGCTCCGCTGCGATGTCCTGCCATTGCTGCACCAGCTTCGCGCCCGCTCCTTTGATCAGGTAGTTAGTACCAAAGGAATTCTTGGACGTGATGTTTCCCGGGACCGCAAAAACTTCCCGATTTTGCTCGATTGCCAATCTCGCCGTTATCAAAGAGCCCGAGTTCTCAGCCGCTTCAACTACTACAACCCCAAGACTCAGTCCGCTAATGATGCGGTTCCGGTAGGGAAAGTTTTCTGAGACCGGCGGTGTCCCCAGTGGAAACTGCGTTAGCACGGCGCCCCCCTGTTCGAGAATTTCATCCGCCAGCTTCTTGTGGTCGCGCGGATAAACCTGATCCACGCCGGTGCCCAAAACGGCCACTGTGCGACCCCCGCCTTCGAGAGCACCCCGATGAGCGGAAGCGTCAATCCCCCGAGCGAAGCCCGATACGATCGTGACTCCACGTTGGGCAAGGTCCCTGGCCAGCATCAACGCTGCGTTCTGTCCATACGTCGAACACCTGCGCGAGCCCACAATCGCGACGCACGGTTGATCCAGGCATTCACCCCAGGCGCCTCTGACGTAGAGCGTGATCGGCGGATCGTAAATTTCGCGCAACAGCGAAGGGTAAACACCATCGTCGAGTATCAAAAGATCGGCGCCGAGTTTCCTTACCCTGTCAATCTCGGCTTCAGCACAACCATACAAATCCCGCGCGATAATACTGTCAATCGCTTCCGGCAGCAGCCGTAACTGCTCCAGCGCAGCCCTCGTAGCGCCGAAAACAGCCTCGGCTGAACCGAAGCGTTCCAAGAGCTTGGCAGCGGCGCGAGGTCCGATGCCTGGGGTCATGTTGAGGGCAACCCAGTCTCTAATCATTTCAGATTTGCGATACCGATTTGCGATTTGATGAGGAACGTGAGAAACGAGAGCCAAATCAAGAATCACAAATGCAAAATCAAAACTCCCGCAGACAAACCTGCTTGCAACGATCGCGAGGCCTCGTCTGGCGGAGGCGTGTAGGAATCGAACCTACCTGAGCCTGTTCTCACAGTCTCACTAACGGTTTTGAAGACCGCGCCGTTCACCAGAACAGATTCGCCTCCCCGTCTCCGCCTAATCTAATGCCTGCTGAAGGCGAAACCCTACGCGCCGTCAGGCTGGCCTGTCAAGCAGACTGCAAGAGCGTAATCCTCAAAGTTTACCTTCAAATGGACTCAGTAACGCCAAAAGCCCTCTGTTCCCAAGCTATTTCGCCGACCTTGACCCGTCGACTCTTGACGGTTATGATGCCATTCGAACGAACGTTCGAACGACCGGAAAGACCGACCCTAAATAATTGCGTCCGATGGGATTCCTCAGCGATGGAGAGAGCGATGCATGATTAACTTCCAAACAGCACCTGACCAGTATAAGCACTGGAGACTAGCTATCGACGGCCCTTTAGCCACGCTTTCAATGGACGTGCAGGAAGACGTCACAATCGCCGAGGGGTACAAGCTCAAACTCAATTCCTACGATCTGGGAGTGGATATTGAATTGGCGGATGCAGTTCAACGCCTGCGCTTCGAGCATCCGGCAGTTCAAACGGTCGTGATCACCAGCCTCAAGCCTCGGATCTTCTGCGCCGGCGCCAACATTTATATGCTCGGAACATCGTCTCATGCCTTCAAAGTCAACTTCTGTAAGTTTACAAACGAGACGCGCTGCGCCATCGAAGATGCCTCCGTCCACTCTGGCAAACGATTCATCGCTTCGCTAAATGGAACCGCCTCCGGTGGTGGATATGAATTAGCAATTGCCTGCGACGAGATTTACCTGGTTGACGATGGCAACTCCGCAGTTTCACTTCCCGAAGTTCCGTTGCTTGGTGTGTTGCCCGGCACTGGAGGATTAACGCGCCTCGTAGACAAAAGAAAAATCCGACGTGATCGCGCCGATGTCTTTTCCACGTTGGCGGAAGGATTGAAGGGCAAACGGGCTAAAGACTGGGGCTTAATCGACGACTACTTTCCCACGAGCAAGTTTCAGGAAGCGATTGCCGCCCGCGTGAAAAGCATGGGCGACGCGAGCGGCATGAAAGATTTCGGTCCCGGCATCAAGCTTGGCCCGCTCCAGGTGGTCCCCGGTGCAGACGATCGGAACTACAAATACGTCAGTGTGAAACTAGACCGGGAGCAGCGCTACGCGGATTTGACAATACGCGGTCCCGAGGCTGATCTGCCCACAACGCCTGAAGGTATTCAGAAGCTCGGCGATGCTTACTGGCCACTGCAGGCATATCGCGAGCTTGATGATGCTCTGCTTCATCTGCGCGTGAATGAACTGGAGATTGGACTCCTCTGTATTCGCACCGAAGGCCAGATACTTGACGTACTGGCGGTTGACAAGACATTGGCGGACCACAGAGACCACTGGTTGGTTCGAGAAATCACTTTGAACATGGCACGCGTGCTTAGGCGCCTGGATCTCACAGCGAAGAGTTTGTTTGCTTTGATTGAACCAGGCAGTTGCTTTGCCGGCAACCTGCTTGAACTGGCAATCGCCTCAGACCGCACATACATGCTCAACAACCCGGATCAAACGATTGAACTTGCAGCAAGCGAACTGAATGCTGGCGCCTTCCCTATGAGTAACGGACTAACACGGCTGGACTCGCGTTTCATGGCCACGCCAGCCACCGTCGATGAAGTACTTGGCCAGGGAGGAAGATTTGATACCGAACAGGCTCAGGAGATTGGCCTGGTTACATTTGCGCCAGATGATCTCGATTGGAAAGACGAAATTCGCGTAGCAATAGAAGAACGCACATCACTTTCACCCGACGCATTGACCGGCATGGAGGCGTCGCTCAGATTCGCCGGCCCCGAAACGATGGATACAAAGATCTATGGGCGCTTGACGGCGTGGCAAAACTGGATCTTTCAACGACCAAATGCTGTCGGCGAGCACGGTGCTCTTACGAATTACGGAAAGCCCACGCAAGCCCAGTTTGACTATAAGAGGACTTAAGACAATCCTGAATAATGTTATGAACTTGTACGAACGCATACCAAACAACGTAAATCTCGCAGAGGATAAAAAGCTTCAGCGGGCGCTCGAAAAGTGGCTGCCAAACTATCTTGATTGGTGGCGGGAGATGGGGCCGGAGGGTTTTCAGGACAAGGATGTCTATCTCCGCACGGCTATCAGCGTTGAACCAGACGGGTGGGCGAACTTCGATTTTATCAAGATGCCTGATTATCGCTGGGGCATCTTTCTCAAGCCTGCTGAGCCTGACGCGAGGATTGGCTTCGGTGACAATTACGGGCAGCCCGCCTACCAGGAAGTCCCTGGCGAGTTTCGGAATTCGTTGCGCCGCATCATCGTGACGCAGGGTGACACGGAACCGGCTTCAGTCGAACAGCAGCGCGAATTAGGCAAAACGTGCCCTTCCCTCTACGACCTGCGGAACTTGTTCCAGGTGAACGTGGAAGAGG
This sequence comes from Pyrinomonadaceae bacterium, assembly GCA_051006135.1. Classification (GTDB taxonomy): domain Bacteria; phylum Acidobacteriota; class Blastocatellia; order Pyrinomonadales; family Pyrinomonadaceae; genus PSRF01. The sequence continues at coordinate 19,982 of JBPCIQ010000081.1, forward strand.
GTCGGCATCTCTGGGCCATGGTTTATCTCTTGCAGCGATATTTCGGGCGCGATGGTCGCGATGAGGCAGATGCTTTGCTCGAACGACGCAGTGGGAATCCCGACAAGCCACGTATCCTGGAGGCGTTTAATCAGCCCTGCGATGATTGGCTGAACTTTTTCTGCTTCACGATGTTTACCGATCGTGATGGCAAGTATCAGCTTTCGGCGCTTGCTGAATCGGGCTCCGAGCCGCTGGCACGAACCTGCCAGTTCATGCTAACGGAAGAAGCGCACCACATGTTTGTGGGCGATACAGGTATCAACCGCGTCGTCAGGCGCACGGCGCAGTTAATGAAAGAAAGGCAGGACGGCGATGTCAAAACATCAGGTGGCATTCCGCTTGAGATCATTCAGAAGCACATCAATTTCTGGTTTAGCTACTCGCTCGATCTTTTCGGCGGCGAAATCAGCTCAAACTCTGCAGACTTTTTTGCGGCCGGCCTCAAAGGTCGCTACAAAGAGCAGGAGCAGTATGAAGACCACATTGCCGCTGACCAAACGTTTACCATGACTGTGGTTGAAGAGGGCCGTTTGACTTCTCGCGAGGTGCCGTTGCGCAACGCACTAAACGAAGTACTGCGGGGAGAATATCTGAAGGATTGCGAGAAAGGGCTGGCGCGCTGGAACAAGACACTCGCGGATGAAGGCCTCAGTGAACGGCTCCAGTTGCCAAATCCGCGTTTCCACCGGCACGTCGGCGAGTACGCTGGTCATTTTTTCGACGTGGAGGGCAACCTGATTGGCAAGGATGAATTTGAAAAGAGAAAGTCGGAATGGTTGCCGACTATTGAAGATCGCGAATACGTGCGCAGCCTGATGCATCCAGTAACAGAACCGGGCAAGATTGCAAATTGGATAGCGCCGCCGGCCGCGGGCGTGAAAGGCAAACCATTTGAGTTTGAATATGTCAGGCTCTGAATTCACCACGGCTTACTACCGCAATCCGGCTCGCTGCGGTGTCATGAGGTCAGTACCGTAACGCGGTAGCGTCGGGTCCGTGCAGCCGCAACTCGACTCCCAGTGCTTTAAAGTCTCTATCGGTAACGACCTGATGACACGCTGATTTATGGTTTCGAACAGTGACCCGCTGCTACCGCATTACGGTACTGACTTCATGACACTCAGTTGCGTTTTCACACGACCTCGGTAGCGGGTGGATAAGCGATGTGCATCTCTGGCCGTACGGACTCGTCCGCTTACCGCGTGGTGGAACAGACCTCGTCGGGGACGAGGCAGTGACAGGAATGGTCTCATGAACGAAATTGTTCAAAAGGCAGCACCAACAAATCCGCAATCCGAAAATCGAAATCCGAAATCTGCCGCCCGCCACGATCAGAAGCTGGAGTTTATCCTGCAAACGGCTGCCCGCATCTTTGCCGAGAAGAGCTATCACTCAACCTCAATGCGTGACATCTCGCGCGCGACCAATGTCAGCCTTGCCGGTCTCTATCACTACTGCAAGTCGAAGGAAGAGCTTCTTTTCCTGATCCAGGACAACTGCTTTGGCCGGGTGCTGGAACGGCTCGAAGAACGCCTGGCAGAAACAACGGACCCCATCCAGAGGCTGAGAATATTCATCGATAATCACCTCGCGTTCTTCGCGGCAAATATGGCCGAGATGAAAGTGCTATCGCATGAGGCGGATTCGCTCGCGGGTGATTTGCATTTGCACGTCTCGGGCAAGAAACAGAAGTATACGAAGCTCGCGAGAGAGATCCTCAGCGAGTTGCAAGCAGAGCAGCCGGAAGAGCGTCGGGTGGATTTAACCGCTGCAACTTACGCGCTCTTTGGGATGATGAACTGGATTTACAATTGGTATGACCCGCTCGGGAAGTTGAAGATTTCGGGCCTTGTGGAAAATGTCAGTCGGTTATTTCTCTATGGTTTTGTTGATGGTCTGGCCTCTAACCAGCTAGACTTCACGGTTCGAAGCAAGGCCGAGTCGCTGAGCGTTTGGCGTAAGAGCTAGGATTGAAATCAAGTCTTAAAGGAGCCGACAATGGCAGAAGCAAAGGTCCAGGAAACATCGGAGTTGGACCGCAATCTCGTGCAATACCATACAGCGGAGGGCGTCGCACTACTGACGCTGAACGATCCTCCCGCGAATACTTACTCCTACGAGATGATGCAGGAGCTCGATCGCTCAATCCTCGCCGCCCGGATGGACGACAGCGTTCAGGTAATTGTGATTACCGGCAATGGAGAGAAGTTCTTCTCGGCAGGCGCAAACATCCAAATGCTTGCAAACGTGACGCCCACTTTTAAGTACTGTTTCTGCCTGCATGCCAATGAAACTCTCTCGCGTCTTGAGCAAACGCCCAAGCTGGTGATCGCTGCCATCAATGGCCACTGCGTCGGCGGCGGCCTCGAGGTCGCGCTGGCTGCGGACATTCGCATTGCTCGCAAAGATGCGGGCAAGATGGGCCTGCCGGAAGTCTCACTCGGCGTTCTTCCCGGAACTGGAGGCACACAGCGGTTGGTGCGGATAGTTGGTAAGTCAAAGGGGATCGAGTTAATGGCAAGCGGCGAGTTGTTTGACTTCGATCGCGGACATGAACTGGGAATCCTCAATCACGTATACGAAGCTGAAACCGCCCAGAACTTCATGCAGCAGGTGCTAAACTACGCGCGCCAGTTCACCACGCCGAACCGCGCCGCGCTCGCGGTTGGTCGTATTAAGCGAAGCGTTCAAACAGGAGCAGAGATTCCTTTCGAGTCGGCGCTAGCACTCGAGCGTGAGTTGCAACAACAACTCTTCCAGTCTGAAGATGCGAAAGAAGGGCTAGACGCGTACGCCAACAAGCGGAAACCGCAGTTTAAAGGAAAGTGATTGCTTTATCCGCAGGAGTACGAGCACAACGTTAGCGCATGTCTTACGAACACATAGACATCAGAGAAGATTCCGGTATCGTCACGATTACGCTAAATCGTCCCGAGAAGCTTAATGCCTTCGTTGGGCACATGCGGCGCGATCTTGCCGAGGCGCTCGAAGCTGCGGGAAGCGAACGCGCAACCCGCGTAGTGGTGATTACTGGCGCCGGACGCGCGTTCAGTGCCGGCGGCGATGTTTCGTTTATGGCTGAACTGATCGAGCGGCAGGACACGGAAGAATTTGCCCGCTTGCTCGGGGCTGCCAGGAGAGTGGTAATGGGGATCAGGCAGATGACAAAGCCAGTCATTGCTGCGGTGAACGGCCTGGCATCAGGCGCCGGCTGCAATCTGGCTCTGGCTTGTGATCTCCGCATTGCTTCGACCGAGGCAAGCTTTAGCCAATCTTTTGTAAAGCTTGGTCTGCATCCGGATTGGGGCGGCACTTACTTCCTTCCGCACCTGGTAACTCCAAACAAAGCTTGCGAGATGTTCTTTCTGGGCGAAGCAATGAATGCCGAAGAAGCTTTGCATTTGGGAATTGTCAATCGTCTTGTAGCGCCTGACGAGTTGGAAGCGGCTACCCGCGAACTCGCGGAACGCCTGCGCGAGGCGCCGCCGATGTCAGTTGCTGCGGCCAAGCAAGCGGTTTACCTAAGCCAGACTGCCGAGCTCGAAGAAATGCTGCGCTTCGAAACTGAAGCGCAACTCAGGTGTTTCGAATCAGCCGACGCGCGCGAGGGAATCAAGTCGTTCCTGGAAAAGCGACCGCCCCGGTTCACGGGTCACTGAGGAAGTTCCGAGTTTCGTGTTTCAAGTTGGCCCACGCTCAGACTCGACACTCGAAACTCGGAACTTAAAAATTATCCATGACACTAAAGAACCGAGTTGCACTGATCACGGGTGGCGGACGCGGTATTGGACGAGCCATCGCTTTCGCTTTTGCGCGAGAAGGAGCTCACGTGGCATTGGCCGCACGCACGCTGGCTCAGGTTGAAGAGGTTGCGAATGAACTAACAGAAGAGACGGGGGCGACCGCGCTGCCCGTTGTTTGCGATGTTTCAGACGTAGAAAGCGTCAAGCGCATGTTTGCGTGCGTCGAGGAAAACTTCGAGCGCGGGCCGGATATTCTCGTCAATAACGCCGGCATCGCAGAAAGCGCACCCCTAGTCAAAACTGACGACGAGCTCTGGCATCGTCACCTGGCCATCAATCTTTCAGGTACATTTTACTGCACGCGGGCAGCACTTCCTTCGATGATCCGACGAGGCTGGGGACGCGTAATCAACGTTGCCTCGATTGCCGGCAAGACTGGTGCACCCTACATCGCTGCCTATTCAGCCTCAAAACATGGGGTGCTGGGACTCACTCGCTCTGTCGCGCTTGAAGTTGCTGCAAAAGGAATCACCGTAAATGCCATCTGTCCGGGCTATGTCGATACAGACATGACTACGCGGGCAGTCGAAAACATCACCGCTAAAACCGGCCACCCGGCCGACCAGGCGCTGGAAGCGCTGACGAGAATGAGCCCGCAGAATCGGCTGATCATGCCGGAAGAAGTTGCGGCGCTGGCATTATTACTCGCCTCAGAGGAAGGGCGTGGCATAAACGGACAGGCTATCAATGTCGACGGCGGCTCAGTTTTGTTTTGACGAGTTTTATAGAAGACGATCCATTAAATCACACGAACGAACACGAATATTTAGTGGATTTCGTGTGAATTAGTGGATCGTCCTGCGCCGAACCCAACGCTAGGGCATGCAGTTACTCGAAGCATGCCACTTCCCTCAAACAACATCGATTTTGGAAGCAGAGGGTTTTAACGCATCTTGCGGGCAAGTTCGTAAACCAGGCGGACCGGCAGTCCTACGATATTGAAATAGTCACCCTGAATCTCCTCGATAAAAAGGGCGGCCTTTCCCTGCACAGCATAAGCCCCGGCCTTACCCATCGGTTCTTCCGTAGCAACGTACCAATCGATCTCTGCTTCCGACAACTCGCCAAAACGCACGCGCGTTGTTTCGTGGTCAACCACGGAATTATTGGGATGACCAGCGCGCACCAGCGCCACGCCGGTCAATACTTCATGCCATTTACCACTTAAGAGTCTCAGCATTCGGCGCGCATCTTCCGCATCTCTGGGTTGGCCCAGCAGTTCGCCGGACATGACTACAGTGGTGTCCGCGCCGAGCACGAGTCCAGCTGAGAGCCGTTTGGCAACGGCGGCAGCTTTAGCCTTCGCCAGCCGCGTCACATAAGAAACAGGGGCTTCAGATGGCAAGCACGTTTCATCAACTCCGGCTGCCATTACTTCAAATGGCCACGCCACCGCGCTGAGAATTTCGACGCGGCGCGAACTGGTGGAGGCCAACACAATCTTCTCCCTAAACACCTGGTCGAATAACTCTACGTTTTGCAATCAGGCCTCCAGCTTGTCGCTTCTTGAGATTCTCCGCTACACTGCCCGATGATTTCTTATGAGCGATTTTAGATTCAAAGCGATAGATTGCAAATCGCGGGCTCATATTTAAATACGGATGGAAGGTTTGATCAAAACTTTGCCAGCAATTCTGCGGGCCGCCGGCGACTCTGACCAGGTGGCAGAAGCAGCTTGCATGGCCGCGTGGAAACACGCCGCGGGCGAGGGTTTACGCGATCTCGCAGTGCCCCTTCGTCTGAGCCAAAAGACTCTGTTTGTGGGCGTCGCCGATACGACCTGGCAGAAACAACTGCAGTCCTTAAGCGGTCAATTGCTCTTCCGTCTGAACTCAATTCTGGGCCAACCGCTTGTGACTTTTATAGACTTTCAGTTGCACCCAGATGCTGTGTCTGAGGCGTGCCGTTTGCGAGCCGCTAAACAACCGAGGGGCCAACGGGGTGTTGCGAATACGGTCTCCGTCGAGCTACTCACGGCCGCTGCTCAAATTCAGGACAAAGAGTTGCGGCGAGCTTTCTTGGGCGCTGCGACAAGCTGCTTAAACAGATTGGACAGATCTGGGCTTTCAGATCTCAAATCTCAAATCCAGAAAGGTGTCACAATTTGGGATCAGAGATTTGAAATTTGAGATCTCAGATATCTCAGATCTCAGATCTGAAAATTAGAAAGAATATTTTCATGCCAATTACCGAATCTGACATTGAGAAGATTGCTCAGCTAGCGCATCTGGAAATTGCCAGCGAAGAACTCAAGATCTTTGCGCCACAGATGGCCGAGATACTGACCTACGTCGAGCAACTCGGGCAACTTGATACCAGCAGCGTCCAGCCGTCGCTCGGGGGACTGACCCCTGAAGGAGAGCGGACCGATTCGTTGCGTGACGACGTGGTAGCGCCCTCGCTCGGGCAGAAAGTTGCGCTAGCAGAGGCGCCGGATCCGGCTTCCGGGTATTTTCGCGTGCCGAAGGTGCTTTAAAGCAGCGGTCTGCTCAGAGTCAGTAGTCCATGGTCCATGGTCAGGAGTCCGTGGTCAGCAGTCAATAACCGTTGTCAGGGGCCAGGCACAATTAAATGGATAGAGCGGTTACCAGCAATATGGAATTGTTGAGAAGTCGGATTGCCAGCGGCGAAACGACTTCGCTAGCCGTTGCTGAGTCCTCGGTCACTGCCGCCGAAAGGCTGAATGAAACACTCAATGCTTTTCTCCAGATAGATCGCGTGGGGGCTTTGAAGCGGGCTGAGAAAATAGATGGAAGCAGTGGATCCAATCAGGGGCGGGCAAATTCCGAACTGCCCGCGCTCATCGGCGTGCCGATAGCCATCAAGGACAACATCTGCGTGCATGGTCTGCAAGCCTCCTGCGGTTCTCAGATTCTTGGCGACTATCATCCGCCTTACAACGCCACTGTGATCGAGCGCCTGCTCCAGGCGGGCGCAGTTGTGATAGGGAAAACCAACTGCGATGAGTTTGCTATGGGCTCTTCGAGTGAGAATTCGGCTTTTGGACCAGTCAAGAATCCTTGGGACACTTCGCGAGTGCCGGGCGGTTCTTCCGGTGGTTCCGCGGCGGCCGTTGCCGCCGGTATCGTGCCGGTCGCTTTGGGCTCAGACACCGGCGGGTCAGTTCGTCAGCCTGCCTCGCTTTGCGGTGTCGTTGGACTAAAACCTACGTACGGACGCAACTCGCGTTACGGTCTGGTGGCGTTCGCATCCTCGCTGGATCAGGTCGGCATCTTTGGCCGCACTGTCGGGGGTGTCGCGAAGGTACTGCAAGTGATTGCCGGGCGCGACCCAAAAGATGCGACCACCGCCGACGTTGTAGTGCCTGATTACGTTGCCGAGCTAACTGGCGATGTTAAGGGCTTGCGACTTGGTTTTCCTCGCGCGCTTTTTGGCGAGGGCCTCGATCCGGAAGTACGCATTGCGGTGGAGAATGCTATCGAAACGTATCGCGAACTAGGCGCGGAAGTCGTTGATGTCGAGCTGCCGTACGCGAAGTATTGCATCGCGGTCTACTACATCATTGCTACCGCCGAAGCTTCTTCGAACCTGGCGCGTTACGACGGCGTGCGCTACGGTTTTCGCGCGGAGAACGCACCTGAATTGCGCGAGATGTATCGCAAGACACGAGATGAAGGCTTCGGTCCGGAGGTAAAGCGTCGCATCATGCTGGGCACCTACGTACTTTCTGCCGGGTATTACGATGCATACTACCGCAAGGCACAGCAGGTCCGAGCGCTTCTTAAGGAGGACTTTCGCAAAGCTTTCGAAAAGTGCGACGCGATAATCACGCCAACTTCCCCCACACCGGCGTTTCCAATCGGCGAAAAAGTTGATGACCCGCTGGCGATGTATCTCAATGACATCTATACGGTGACTGCCAATCTCGCGGGCATTCCCGGGCTGAACGTTCCGTGCGGACTCTCCTCTAACCGACTGCCAATCGGCTTCCAACTGCTGGGACCTTACTGGTCGGAATCAAGGCTGTTCAACCTCGCCGATGCTTACGAGCGAGCGCAGCCTTTTACCGCTCGTCCGCCGGTTTACGCTGAGTGATCTTGGATTTTACCTGCCGGCGGGCTTTAGTTGCGCAGGATTGGTCATTGGGGAATTCTCGGAAGGCTTGTCGGGGATCCAGTCGCCGGTGAAAATCTCAACCAGGTTCTTTGCTGTTCCCACTACCGGCGTCACGTCGAGCCCTACGTGAAGGGCTCCGGGTAACAGACCTTTCTTCTTGATCTCGTACCCCGCCAGTCCCACAGCAAAGATTGAGCCGATAATTGGGATGGGTTTGATTAGCCGTTTGACCAGGCCCCAACCGCCCGCCCGAACAATGCGCCTTTTCACCGTTGCTGCCATGTTGGGTAAGATAAAACCGAAGCGTTGCAAATCTATCACAGACCAACGCGGCCATCTCACACTGTGACGGACGCTACCGCGTCGTTTGAACAGGCCGCGTCACAACAATATCGTCACGAGTGTTCTCTGTCCCATCGGCACCAAGCGACCTCAGAGAAAAGTGGTCGCGTTCTCCGGAGTATTTGTAGGGCCGGTGCCATGGGTCTATCCGGATGACACGAGCAAGGTAACGCGGACTGAGATAATCGATTAAGACGGGTTGCATTTCCGAGACCACATAGACGCCATGCTCTTTTCGGAAACCCTCCAGAGCCGTGGCCATTACTGCCAACTCTGCACGGGCGCGATTCCCCTTCTCCTGATGAACTGCTGCGACAATCGCGTCCAGGTTGAACCAGGGCCTGCTACCGGTACGGACATCGGAAACGTGCCAGCCGTTCTGGTTCATCGCAAAACGAACATCAATCTGAATAACGGTTACGACGAGGGCAGAGGGAGCCGACGCTAAGGGCACTGCGAGAGGAGTCACTTCCTTGACCCGAACGGCATCCGAAGGCAACTCAACGCTTAACAGACTCGCGATCAGACAGCGTGCGCGCTTCACAGTAAGGTCTGCTGCAGCAGCACCGCGACCGGCCAGGGCAGTAGAATCGCAGGTGCTTCCCTGCGTTTCTGAAGCATTCGTCTGAGCAACAACCTGTTCCCAGTGGTCCGGACCAGTTCTAACTTCTGCTATGCGCCACTGTCCCTGCTCATTTCTCGCCAGCCGGAAAACGGTTTGAATTTCAGCGGTAGCTTCAGAAGATGAGTCGGTTATGGAAGAAATTCTCTTCACCCGAACATCACCCGTCGGCAGTTCGAATCCCGCCATGCGCGAAATGAGTTTGCGGGCTTGCTTTGAGCTCAAATCTGCGCGCGCGTCAACTGCATTAAAAACCAGGGTGATGAGGAGCGCGCCGCGAAAAAGAATGGAGAATTGCATTTCAGTTCACCCGCGAATGTTGCTTAAGAATCAGCGACTACTTTTGCCGCTGAGCATATGCAGCATGATCTGAAGCTGTGAGGTAGTAAAGGGCTTCGGCAGAAATACTACGGCACCCGCGGCAAAACTATCGGCGGAGAGTTTTGGGTCCTGCTCGGCAGTCATCATCAACACGGGAATGTGCATGAGCTTTTTTTCGCTCTTCATGTAGCGGGCTAGTTCGGGTCCGGAGACGTGCGGCATCACTACGTCGAATATTGCCGCCGTAAAATTCTGATCGTGCTGCAGAATCTTGTATGCCTCGCGCCCATCGCGGGCATTGACTACACTGTAGTTATCTTTTTCCAGGATCGTTTTTATCAGACTCAAAATAGCAGGGTCATCATCCGCGACCAGCACACGTCGTGCCTCCTTGTGATCCTTTGCTGATCCCTTATCGTTCTTGACTACCATTTTATCTACACTTCTACAGCGCGGCTGCTTTCTCCTGCATTCATCGACAAGTCTGCCGCCAGCTTAATTGCGGCTACCATACTCGAATGCTCTGCCAACCCCTTGCCGGCAATATCAAATGCCGTCCCGTGATCCACAGAGGTGCGGATAAAGGGTAGCCCCAGCGTAACATTCACGGCCTCACCAAACGAGAGACATTTTACAGGAATCATGGCCTGATCGTGGTAACACGCAATTACGGCGTCAAATTCCCCGCGTGAAGCTCGCAGGAAAACCGTATCCGCGGAAAAGGGTCCGTGGACGTTGATCCCTTCGACCCCGTGACAAGCCTCAATAGCCGGAGCAATTTCTGAAGCTTCTTCGATACCGAAAAGTCCGCCCTCGGCGCCATGGGGATTAAGCGCCGCCACCGCCAGTCGCGGCTGTTCGAGACCCCAACGCTTGAGTTCCCGGTGTGTAAGGTTTATCACACGCATAATGCGATCGCGCTCCACCATCCTGATCGCTTCCGCAAGCGGCACGTGTGTGGAAAGAAGAACGATTCGCAGATTCGCTGCGACAAAAGCCATAGCATATTCCTCGCTGCCCGTGAGGTGAGCCAGGAATTCAGTGTGGCCTGGGAAACTGTAGCCACCGAGAAACAGTGCACGCTTATTGATGGGGGCTGTGGCAATCGCGTCAACACTTCCAGCCGCACACAATTGAACGGCGGCTTCGATGTATCCGGCGGCCGCCTTTCCGGCCGCGCCAGATTCGATGCCGGGTTCGATAAAGCCACCGATGTTATCAAGATGAAAGATGACTGGATCTGTAAGGTGCTCCGGGATAGGTTCTCCCTCTCGAACAATGTCGTAACCACATTGCAGGTCGAGCGTGCGTGCGGTGTGGGCCAATAGTTGTGCGTCGCCAATGATTACAGGAATACAAATCCGCCTGATCTCTTCTTCGGCAATTGCTTTTAAGACAACTTCGGGACCGATTCCGGCGGGATCACCCATCGTAATGGCAATTCGCGGCAGCGAACGCTTTGATCGATGGGCGGACGGGACGGAGCTATTTGCGAACTGTCTCATTAAGTTGAGACGACGCGCGTAAATGCGCAGGGTTGAGGATAACGGCGGTCAACTTGAATAGTACAACTTCACTTATTCCGCAGCCTGCTCGACGCGCTCGTCGGCCTTGTACATGTATTTGACGTTACGCTTCAGAACGAGAAGATTTGGCGCCGACTGCCGGTTGACCTTGAGCGCACCTCGATCGTACCACTCTATTGTGCCCTCAATCTCCTCCCCATCGAGCAAGACCAGGACCATAAGAGTGTGCGCATCGATCTGTTTCTTATAATAGAAAATCTCGGCATTCGTCTCCATCGGCGGCGGCAGGCGCTTGCGAACTTGAACTGCGGCCTGCTGCGCAGCACGGTGACCGCCATCCCTCCCGCCATCCCTCCCGCCATCTCTCCCGCCATCTCTCCCGCCATCGCCACCGGGACCTCGTTGTGAACTACCGTTGGTTCGCTCTCTGGGCTGAGGCGTCTCGCGCACCTTACCTTTTACTTCCGCGAGTGTGGTTCTAATAAGTTTACGGTTCACTGATTCGTACCTCCAAATATGACGGATTTAAACTAATAGCGCCAGGTTAATGGCAGGAATAAGCTGACGCAGGTTAATAATTAATACTCTCGCAGGCTGCGGCCATTCGAGGAAGATTGAGCTATACCCTTAATGGGAAATCCTGCAAGGAATGAGAGACATGCTACACAACCATAAAAGAAAAAGCAAAGGCGGAAACTGAGGTAACGTTGCGTAACTCGGCGCGTAGGAGTGGGCCTTAAGTGAAGGCTATGAAGGTCTGCTGCGTCGAGCTGGACCGGTTTTGCAATCGCCCATAATTCGAGCAAACGCACACGAGTTTGGCTCGTATCCCTTTGGAACCGTCCTCTTCATCCCCCCAAACACTCAGGGCCCAGGTGTCATCAGACAGACCATTTCTCCCTTCGTTTCGATGTGGTTTTTCTGAATCAATCCGCAGCGGCACCGCGTGGTTCTCCCGGTCGCCATGCTGGCAGAGTCTTGCGAGCGGGCTTTTCTGTTTTAAGCCCTAGTGCCCAATCGGCTTGCATCAGTGTATGAATGTCGCGGGTGCCTTCGTAGATGATTGCGGCTTTGCAGTTGCGCAGGTAGCGCTCCACAGGGTAGTCGTTTGAATATCCGTTCGCACCGTGGACCTCGATCGCCATCGACGCCGCTTTCTCGCTCCGCACAGTCGCCTGCCACTTCGCCAGACTCGTTGCGCGCGCGTTTGCCTTACCCATATTCTTTAAGTATCCGGCGTGCAACCAGAGCAAATGGGCCATCTGGTAGTCGGCCTCCATATTCGCGATCTTCTGTTTGACGAGTTGGTGGTTTGCGATCTTCGTGCCAAACGTCTCGCGCTCAAGGGCGTAAGCGACGGAAGCATCTCGTGATGCGCGAATGATACCGGTGGCTCCGGCGGCAACGGTGTACCGACCCTGTTCAAGCGCAAACATCGCTATCTTGAAACCCTCGCCCTCTTCGCCAACCAGATTTTCTTTGGGCACCCTCACATCCTGCAGGGAGAAATATCCTGTGTTGCCGGCGCGAATGCCGAGTTTTCCGTGAATTGTGCCGGAAGTGAACCCCTTCATGCCGCGCTCGATAATGAAGCAGGACATGCCACTGTGATCGCGTTTGCGGCGTTTATCCTCATCCGTCCAGCAAAAGAACAGGAAGTTGTCCGCAATATCAGCAAGGCTGATCCACATCTTCTCGCCATTGAGCACGTATCCGTCACCGTCGCGTCGCGCTGTCGAGCGCGCAGCGACTACGTCAGAGCCCGCTCCCGGCTCGGTCAAGCCGTAAGTCGCAAGCTTTTCTCCCTTGGCCTGCGGAACAAGATACTTGCGCTTCTGTTCTTCCGTACCCCATGAGTAAAGCGTCAGTGAGTTGAGGCCTGTGTGCACCGACATAACTACGCGCATGAAGGTGTCAACCGCCTCCAGCTCTTCGCATACCAATCCAAGCGAGACGTAATCAAAGCCTGCACCGCCATACTCTTCAGGAATGCAAACGCCAAGCAGGTTAAGCTCACCCAATTTCTTGAGCACACCAGGCTGGAACTCCTGCTTCTCGTCCCACTCCTTGATGTAGGGGGCGACCTCTTTCTGAGCAAACTCTCGAACAGTTTGCACCAGTGCTTTATGATCTTCAGTTAACTCAAATTCAATCATTGGAATCTCTCTTTGAAATTGGAGGGTAGCTCGTATTGCTAGTGACCGCACATCTTACCTGATCCGATCCCATCAGGAAAACGTCTTCGGGCTAGGTAGTGATGCGTTGTAATCGGCACGCGACTGTGGGACGTCGTTGCGAAAGAAGAGCTGCTTACAGAACCGGGAGCGGTAGCGACCGGCCCCGGCCCATCGAAACAGCACCAGGTAACTTGAGAACGATTTAAATGCGCTGGCGTCGTTGTAATAACGCAATTGAGTGGCGCCGCGGCGGCCGGTCGTTACCGCTCCCGGTTCTGTAATCGAAGAGCATGGCCGCGTCACGTTTGCTATACTTTCGATCATGCCTAAGAACGCGAAGAATTCAGTTACTGTCGGTCTGATTCAGATGAGTTGTGACGAGAAGCCTGCGCTGAATCTCAGGAAGGCTGTAGCACGAATTGGCGAAGCCGCCAAGAAGGGCGCGCAGATCGTATGTCTACAGGAGCTTTTTCGTTCTCAGTATTTCTGCCAGAGCGAAGACATTAAGCTCTTTTCACTTGCGGAAACGATTCCCGGGCCATCGACAGGCGTTCTGTCAAAAATTGCGCAGCAAAAAAAAGTGGTGATAGTCGCATCATTGTTTGAGAAACGTACCGCCGGCATCTATCACAACACGGCCGTAATTATTAATGCCGATGGAAAGATTGCCGGCAAGTATCGCAAGATGCATATACCCGATGATCCGTTCTATTACGAAAAGTTTTATTTCACGCCTGGAGATCTTGGGTTCCAGACGCACGACACGAAATTCGGTAAGGTGGGCGCGCTCGTGTGCTGGGACCAATGGTTTCCCGAAGCAGCGCGATTGACCGCGCTTTCGGGGGCAGAGTTTCTTTTTTACCCAACGGCTATCGGTTGGCTGCCAGACGAAGACAAAGAGATGAATCAGGCCCAGCATTCCGCCTGGGAAACGATCCAACGCGCGCATGCGATCGCTAATGGGCTTTACGTCATCGTCGTAAACAGGGTGGGACAGGAAGGCAAACTCACCTTCTGGGGTCAGTCGTTCGTTGCGGACCCTTTCGGCCGCCTCATCGCCAAAGCATCCGCTGACCAGGAGGAGGTGCTGATAGCTGAATGCGACCTCGACAAGATTGAGGAGACCCGGCAAAACTGGCCCTTCCTGCGCGACCGGCGCATCGATTCCTATGCCCCCATCTCATCGCGTTTTCTGGAACCAGCCTCGAGCGAGTGATGGGAACTCAAAAGCCTGCCGAGCTCGGTTATTACATGCCCGCCGAGTGGCGCCGTCATAGGTCGACTTGGCTAACATGGCCCAAGGATCCCCTCACCTGGCCGGATCTCGTGCCTCAAGTCGAAGAGATCTTTTTGCAAATGATAGCCGCCCTGGCGCCAAACGAGACAGTTAATCTGCTTGTTGATGATAGCGCAACCGAACAAGCCGTGCGTGCCCGTTGCACTTTTGCCGGGGCTGAGAATATACACTTCCATCAGGTCCCCACGGTCGATTCGTGGATACGTGACTACGGACCTAATTTTCTGGTGAATGACCGGGCCGAGCTTGCTTACAACGATTGGATATTTAATGCGTGGGGAAACAAGTATGAGGAACTGAAACAGGACGATGCGATTCCCGCGCTGCTCGAAAGCGAGCTACGCATTCCGCGATTTGAGCCGGGCATCGTGATGGAGGGTGGCTCAATTGAAGTCAACGGCGCGGGCGTTGTCATGACTACGGAACAATGCCTCTTGAGTCCGAATCGCAATCCAGATCTGGACCGCGCGGGAATTGAGCATTATCTGAAGGATTTTCTGGGAGTTCAGAAAGTGCTTTGGCTCGCTGAGGGAATCGTCGGGGATGATACTGACGGACATATCGATGACATCGCGCGTTTCGTATCGCCAACAACCATCATTTGCGCGCTGGAAGAAGATCCGGCTGATACAAATTACGAATTGCTGCAAGAGAACTTCAAGCGACTGCAAAACGGTACTGACGCGAAAGGGTGCGCGTTTGAGATTATCACGCTGCCCATGCCAGGCGTGGTCAGCGCCTCAAATGACAGTTCTTCGCGCAATCTCGAACGCCTGCCAGCCAGTTATGCAAACTTCTATATAGCCAACAACGTAGTGCTCGTTCCGATCTTCGACCACGCAAACGATGCGCGCGCCCTTGAAACAATTGGGCGGTTGTTCCCAGCTCGCCGAGTAGTGGGCATCAACTGTGAGCCGCTGGTGTGGGGCATGGGAACGATCCACTGCGTTACTCAACAGCAACCAGTTCCTTGATCCGCAGTGTGTTTGCCATTCGACGCAAGCGGGGGTAAACCGCCCTGACCTTGAGGTTTAATTCAATGAGAGGTAGCGGAGATTTTGAAGGGCATTCGACATTAATAGAGACTCTGCGGTCGAAGTCTCTCAGGTTGGGAAGGGCGGTTTACCCGCTTTGCTTCGCGATCAGTTTACCTGCGACTTCCTGAGCCTCCTCCAAACTTCTGACGCTACCATCTAACTGCATTTCATAGACCGCATTCAATAACTCGCCCATCATTGGACCTGGATTGACTCCCATTTCGACCAGATGACGGCCCATCAATAACGGCGCAGGAGGACGTTTTTCAACCTGCAATTCTTTCGCGTGCTGGATGAACCACTCCTGCGCCGCAGCGTCGTACCATTTATCACGAGCAACCCAACTGGCGTTGCGACCCAACGAATCTGCTCTTGCAACCCGATAAAGCAAATCGAGCTCACACTTTCGTGCCAGGCGACGAAAAGCGGCATCGCCAACTTCATCGCGCTTCTTGTAAAACTCGCCCGGCTTCAGGTGCTCGCGCACGAGCGCAATCACCTGCGCACGCACATCGTAACCCGCTAGGGTATGGATGTTCAGTCGATCAAGAAATCTTTCTGTGGGAGCAACACCGGCCTCCTCGTGCCCGCGCGAGCGGCAGCGTCCCTCAATGAACTCAGTCGTTGCCGGCTTGCCAAAGTCGTGGCAGAGAGCCGCCAGCATCACGGTAACCTGTTTCGCATGCGGTAGGTCGTTAATTAACTCCCGTGCGCCATCAACGACGAGCAGAGTGTGCACGTATACGTCGCCCTCAGGATGCCACTCCGGATCCTGTGGAACATCTAAGAGTGACCTGATTTCGGGGAACATTTGGTCAGTAGCGCTTAGCTTTCGTAACCAATCAATTCCGAGGGAAGGGCGCCTTGCCAACAACAGTAGTTTTTCCAATTCACCCCAGATTCTTTCAGGAGGAAGATCAGAGAGGTCGATTGTGCGACACAACGCAACTGTCTCGGGCTCGATTTCAAACTCGAATCGAGCGGCAAACTGCGCTGCACGCAAAACGCGCAAGCTGTCTTCTACGAATGTTTCAGGCGAAACGGCTCGCAGAGTTTTCTTATCGATGTCTTGACGTCCGCCGAAAGGGTCGAGCACTTCTTCGGTAAGCGGATCCTGTAGGATGGCATTAATTGTAAAGTCGCGCCGGCGCGTTGCTTCTGCGAAAGTCATGGTCGGATTGCCTTCGATTACAAAAGCACGATGGCCGCGACCGGGTTTTCGTTCCCGGCGCGGCAACGACACATCCAGATCCGCGCCGAGCTTGTAAACTGTGAAAGCTTCGCCTACAACGTTGACGTTTCCGTAGTGATCGAGAATCTCACGCAGCTTTGCCGGCTCGATGCCATAGACTTCGAGATCCCAGTCCTTCGGAGCCAAACCCATTGACATATCGCGCACACAGCCGCCAACCAGCAGAGCACGTCCGCCCGCCTCACGAACTGTGCGCGCCAACTCAAGAACTCTTTCAGGAATCTGCGATGACATCAGGGTCATTACAAAAGGCACAGCCATCTGTGCCCTCCAGGTTCGTTAGTAATCGGTGAGTCGCATCTCAAGCCGCCGCGGGCTACGCTAAAACGGCTAGCGATGGGCTGTAGACTATTGGAGTTAGTACAGATTGCCGAACCCTACTCTCCGTAGTCTGGATCCTCAAAATCGTCAACAACCACTTGCAGACCACGAGCGGACGGTATGCAGCTAATCACCTGGGCCCGATCTATCTTAATCATGTCAGTTCCGGCAGCATGCCAGAGTTTTACCCAGAAGGTTCGCGTTTCACCATGAATCGCAAATGTCGACCCATCGAGCATTACCGGTACCGGATCTGCAATTGTGCCCGCGCGCAAGGCTGCGAGAAGCTCATGAGTGTATGGCTTGAACGCTTCAAACTGGACAAGAACAGATTTGTCGTCAATTTCCGCTGGGGGCAGGTCTACTGGCTCGCCAGATTCGAGTAGCAGTCGAGTTTCAGTTTGCTGGTTGCGCTTCTTGACGATAGGCATGGCGAAATAAGTTTCGAGTTTCGAGTTTCGAGTTTTGAGTTCTGAGTACTGAGTTCATCAGGCGAGGTCCGTTTACTAACGGCGCAAGCTGCTTGAACATCTGTGCGAGTTCTACGCGAAACTCGAAACTCAGAACTCAGAACTATTTGATGAGCCTCTTTTGCAAGTGCTCAGCAAGATCTGAAACCTTGACGCGCTCCTGTGCCCAGGTGTCGCGGTCCCGTACCGTAACGGCTTCATCTTCTAGCGATTGGTGATCAATAGTCACACAAAACGGAGTTCCAATCTCGTCCTGGCGGGCGTACAGCTTGCCAATACCACCTGTATCGTCGTAAACCGCGCGCAACGTGGGCTGCAGTGAGCGCTTAATAGCTTTCGCCATACCGACGATCTCAGGCTTGTTATTTGCCAGGGGCAGGATGGCAGCTTTGATTGGGGAGAGCTCGGGATGAAGTTTCAGTATCACCCGCATTTCCCCTTTATCGTTGGTTTTTTCTGAGTAAGCATCCATAAGCAATGAGAGTACTGTTCGGTTAACGCCGGCGGCCGGCTCGATCACGTAAGGGTAGAACCGCTCCTTGGCTGCTTCATCGAAGTAGGAAAGGTCCTCGGTCGAGTCGGGATTCAGACGCTTTCCTTCCGCGTTCTCCGGCTTTTTAGAATGGGTACGCAGATCGAAATCGGTGCGGTTTGCGATACCCATCAACTCGTCCCACTGCCGTTCCCCATCTTCACGTTCCGGGAAGAAGCGATATTGGATATCCACCGTGCGTTTGGCGTAGTGTGCGAGCTCTTCCTTTGGTTGTTCGTATAGCCTAAGGTTGTTGGCCGAGATACCAAGGGCTGTGAACCAATTGAAACAGTTATCAATCCATTCCTGATGCACCTGTTCATCTTCGCCCGGACGAACAAAATACTCCATCTCCATTTGTTCGAACTCACGTGTACGAAAAATGAAGTTGCCCGGGGTCACTTCATTTCTAAATGACTTTCCAATCTGCGCAACACCGAAAGGAAGCTTGCGACGGCTGGTGGTCAAGACGTTCGCAAAGTTTATGAATATTCCCTGCGCGGTTTCCGGCCGCAGGTACACCAGAGAAGTCGGATCGTCCTCTGCCATTGCTCCTACATGCGTCTTGAACATGAGGTTGAACGGACGGGGCTCAGTAAGGTCGGTTGATCGACAGTTTGGGCATTTGATTTTCTTCTCGCGAATAAAATCAGCGATGTTTCCTCCCGCCACCTGCCTTAGCTCCTCCGGCAACTCCAACTTGTCAGCCCGAAATCGACTCTTGCAGTCACGACAATCAACGAGCGGATCACTGAAGGTGTCTTCATGTCCCGAATACTTCCACACCAGACGGTTTAGTATGATCGAGGAATCCAAACCTTCCATATCGTCACGCTCGTACACCATCCAGCGCCACCACGCTTGCTTCACGTTGTTGCAAAGTTCCACGCCCAGCGGCCCGTAATCCCAGGCGCTGCCCAGCCCGCCATAAATTTCAGAAGATGGGAAAACAAAACCTCGACGTTTAGCGAGAGAGACGATTGTTTCAATATTCGGCGCGGTCATAAGTTTAATGGGAAATGGTAAATGGTTCACTCGCCTAACTGGCTCCGCCAAGGCGTCATAGTCCCTAAAAAAAGAGAGGAGCGCAAGCGCTCCCCTGTTAAGAACAAACGGGTCCCGTCAGGATTACTTACTCGGTGTCTGAATATTTACGTCGATCTTCTGTGTGCCGCCGCCTCCGAAAAGACGACCCCTGTAAACAAAGAGCAACACCAAAATGATTATTACGAAGATCGCCAATATGGCGACAATTCCTGTGCTGCCGCTGCCACCGCCGTTGCCATTTTCAGCCATTAAGTGATTCCTCCTCTAAAAGAAACTACTGTCTGGGTCCCTGCCTTGTGGAAGCTGTGGGCTGGATTGTTACCACAAGCTTTGGACATCGTCAACACTCGAGCCTGGAAACAATAAGCGCAACGCGCGCTCGAGCTCTTCTCTTAATTAACTTTGCCTGGGGACAACTGAGATCTTTATGAGCTGCGCCGGTTCGCGCCTCTCGTAGGTCGCACGTCACCGGGCTGAACTGTCGGTCTGGCCTGTGGCGGTGTGGCCCCATTAGGTACGATCCACAACTCGACACAGTCT
>JBPCIQ010000082.1:0-6625 GCA_051006135.1 Pyrinomonadaceae bacterium
GGATACGCCCCGGTATAACACGGTGGCCACTAAGGGACAGACAGGCAGTGACCAGTTTATTCCCGCAGAATTCAACACATCAGATGAGCAGAGCGCGTATAAGGTCGGGTTTGCCGATGGATTTCGTGCTGCGGAAGCTGGCGCAACTGGCACTCGCTCTTTAGCTCCGGCCGCGGTTGTTACTCAACCCGCCCGCATTGTTTACCGCAACTCCGGTCGCAGGTATGCGCACAGATCCAACTCGCGACCTGTTTATTACTCTAATCAGCAGCAGCCGCGTGGCCGGAGCTTCTGGCAGAAGCACCGCGACAAGCTGACTGTGGCGATTGGGGCGGGGTCTGGCGCGGCGATTGGAGGCCTCATCGGTGGTAGGAAGGATGCGGCCATTGGTGCCTTGGCAGGTGGGGGCGGTTCCGCACTCTATACCTACAAGCTTCGCAATCGCAACCGTCGTTACTAACCAAATTGCCTGTTGGCAATCTTCTGGGCAGTCCCTCCTTGGGGACTGCCCATTTGACTTGAGGTCAGATTCAAAGTGTTTTCGAATCCCGAAGGGATTTAAGTCAATAGCCGTGGGCGAGCGTCGCGCGACGCCCACGGGAGGATTCGGAGAGAAGATTCCCGACCCTGGAAGGGTCAAACAGAGCCCTTGGGGATTACGTGCCGAAATTCAAACTGACCCCACTACTCTTAGACCCACTCGTTCTGAAAGCAAAAGTTTAGTAATGCAATCAAATTCATCTGCGGCACTAAGTTGAATCATGATGTTTAGATCAAAATCGCTTACGATGACTCTTGTAGCTCTGGCGGCCTTAAGTACGTCTGACACAAACGCGCAGAGTGGCGCAGAGCGCAACCAAAGGCGGTCGCGCAGCATAAACGCACCGCCGCTGCCCTCCCCCCGCAGCAACATTTCCAACCCGGCTTTTGAAGAGCCGGAACCGGAAGTTGTGCGCGTAGAGACTAACCTCGTGAATACGGTCTTCACCGCCGTCGATCGAGATCGACATTTCATCACCACTCTTCGAGCGGATGATTTAAGGATCTACGAGAACGACGCTCCGCAAACAATCAGCCTGTTTGAGCGCGAGACCGATCGTCCCCTGACGCTGGTAATTCTGGTCGATACCAGCAAGTCGCAAGAACGCACGCTTCCTGACGAAAAGAAGGCTGCCAAGGCATTCATACGCGCAGTCGTCAGGCCGGATAAGGACAAGGTGGCCGTAAGTTCATTCACCGGCGTCCCCAGAGTTCAACAGCAGCTAACCGAGAATGTTTCCAGACTAAACAGAGCAATCGACAGCTTAACAGTGCAACTTCCTGCCAACAATCCTGATTGCGAAGAAGAAAGGCCGGTGCAGGAAGATCCTCTATGCTGGACCAGTATTTGGGACTCGGTATGGGAAAGCGCCAGCGAAGTGTTGGGGCAGGGTGACGAAAACTCACGACGAGCGATAATTCTTCTTAGTGACGGTGATGATACGAGCAGTACCATCAAGCGCCAGGATGCGATTGACGCGGCGGTAAAGAACAACGTAGCTGTTTACAGCATAGGTATCGGAGATCCGGAGCTATACAAAGTCGAGCAGGATTCCCTGCGGAAGATCTCTGATCGTACAGGCGGCCGCGCTTTTTTCCCACGCGATGAAGTTGAGCTGGGACGGGCGTTCGCCCAAATCCAGGAGGAGCTGCGCTCACAATACGTCATTGCTTACTCACCGCAGAACAGATTGCGTGACGGGTCTCACAGGCGGATCAGAATAGAGATTGTGAATCCGGAACTGCGCAAGCAGAAGTTGCAGCTGATCTACCGTCAGGGCTATTACGCACCGAAACAGTGAAACCCGAGGCGCCCTACCTCACCGCCACTTTGACTTTCTCGCCACACCACGCATCCACCGGCTGAAAGCAGTCTGCGAAATATGTGGATTTGCTTTATCGCGGGCGAGAATTGCGAGGTGCCGATCCAGCAGGCAAGAGTCGAGCAGCTTCTGCTAGAATGGAAGCCTCTGAAGCATTCAGATTCAAGGGAAAGCCTCCGCCGATTGATATCGCGAAAGAAGAGATTCCTAAGCTTGGCTGTCTATACAAATGCCCTCCCCTTGAGTAACCGAACGGGAGGGCATCACTGTTACGTCAGCGCCTCGGGAGAGATCCCGCTACTGCTTGTCGTATACCGCAATCGTTTTGAACTTCTTGCCCTGCGGATCGGTTCCGCGCGTAGTGACGGTGCGGGTTTTGCCATCGGCCGACACGGCAATTCGCCCGGTGACAGTAACCTTTCCGCCTTTCTTGACGGTTAACGCCAAAGTGCGGGCATTAACCTGTTTGTAGGACCGCGCGTCTGAATCGGGATCGCCGGTGACGGGGTAGTCTTTCCCGTCGAACTTTCCCGTCCACTCGTTGTGCGTGGGCTTACCGTCGCGGTCGGTGCCATCCACCGTGACTTTCACGTTGTCACCTGCGGCCTCGTAGACAACTGTGCTGTTCTTCGACACACCTGGGGCGAGCTTTGATTTGGCCTCATTCAGCTTCCAGGTACCCATCTGTAAGTCGCTGGCGAAG
Organism: Pyrinomonadaceae bacterium; assembly: GCA_051006135.1. Classification (GTDB taxonomy): domain Bacteria; phylum Acidobacteriota; class Blastocatellia; order Pyrinomonadales; family Pyrinomonadaceae; genus PSRF01. Next base: position 2,566 of record JBPCIQ010000082.1, read on the forward strand.
CACACTGCCGCTGCGACAAAGTACAGCGCCAGAGTCAATACGATCATTCTTGCTTTCATGTCTCCTCCTATGAGAACAAACTGTGGGATTATTTTCCGCGACATTCTAGTGCTGCGTGGCACATTCTGCAACTCGCAATCCGCTCCAAACGTCTATTCCTTTTCTAGTCGGCTGAATGTTTCGATTGTGCCCGCCGCTCTACGCTCTCTTCGGCGCTTCGGCAGATCGGGCGACCTTCGCGGATCCACCGCTTTCGGCTTCGGCAACTGTATAGTTGACGCAAACAGGCGCTCAGCACAGAGTATAATCTGGTAGTGCAATACCTATAATCTCTTGGTTTCGCGCTCTGTTTCCCTATTCACGAGTCTCACTGCTTACCGCTCACGGTTTGCTGCTTTTCCAACTCGAAACTCGAAACTCGAAACTTCTTAGCGCTCATCACTCATTACTCTATCACTTTTCATTTGCGCCCACATCCGCGCAACGGCGCTCCATCCGCGCCCGCGTATAAGATGCGCTGTGGCTTGCGGCCTTCCTTGCGGAAAGCCTCTGGCTCAGAAGCCCTTCCTTGTTTAGTGACGCTTCGCTTCAGCCTTGGCTCTCAATGCAAGTGCCGGATCGCGCGTCCAAATCCAGCCTTCAATTTCAGCGAGGTTTCGATCAATAGGCCGCATCGCTTCGCCAAGAAGAAAGTCTCTAGCAGCCAAAAGACAGACAACTGCATCCAGCACATCCGCACTCGCATCCATCTTCTGCAGCAAATCGGATGGAAGCTCCACGATCGGCCCCAGCTTTTTGATAATCTCTTTTTCGTTCGGCAGTCTGATTGGGTTTCTTGTGTCCGCTTGATGGGAACCCATGTGCTTTGAGCGTCGCCGCCGGATAGACCTCAATAGCTGAGAGGAGTTCAGCAAGCGGCCATTCCCACGCGAGCGGAATCTTTTCAAGTTGGAGCTTGAGCCGAATGTCTCGGAGAAGGTAGAGCGCGGCATGCGCTGTGCGCGCGATGCGATCCGCAAACCGACGTCCAGGGTGTTTTCTCACCAGCCCCACGGCTTATCGGCAAGCAACCAGCCTTGTAGGTGGATCGGCATCGCCGCACGTGAACATTAGAGATATCGTTAGGTTCCGTATTCCACACCCGCCAATCGAATTGCAACGCGAATTCGCTAGTCGAGTGAGAGCAGTGGAGAAGGTGAAGGCAGCGCAGCGCGCCTCGCTGGCCGAGATGGACGCGCTCTTCACCACCCTCCAGCACTTCGCCTTTCGGGGCAAGCTTTTCTCCGATAGAACGTCGTTAGCAGCAACAACCCAGGAAGAATGATGATAGCGGAGCCAAAGACTTTTACCAGCACAGCTCAGTCCGCAGGGCCAAAGGCCCAAAATGTAATAGCCTGGGGCACCGCCCCAGGATTCCGGAAGACCACGGAGGGAGCGCTGAAGGCGCGAAATGACTGGCCGGCCGTGCTGCTCTGATTAGTCACGCGTAAGGTATGACTGATTGCAGCGCCAACGGCGCGAACTGTGAAAGCCTGGGGCACCGCCCCAGGATTCGGAAGACTGAAAACGATGGAGCACTGAAGGCGCGGAATAGCCGCCTAGTTATAGTCATCATGTATGAGAAAGCAAGCCCCGGGTCATTTCGCACCTTCAGCGCTCGATCCATGGGGCACACCGATCCTGGGGCGATGCCCCAGGCTATTACATTTTGGGCCTTTGGCCCATAGGGCGCACCGATCCTGGGGCGATGCCCCAGGCTATTACGTTTTGGGCCTTTGGCCCATGGGGCACAATGATCCTGGGGCGATGCCCCAGGCTATTACGTTTTGGGCCTTTGGCGCTGCTGACTAGGCGAAGCTGCATTCTTCGATCAATCCCACAAGGTATCTTTCGTCGTATTCAATGCCATAACTCTTAAGAAACTTGCGATACTCTTCCTGAAACGTGACACGACGATGATGTTCTTTCTGCCGGGATATGTAGCGTTTCACGGCAGGTACTTGCGACTGCCCGATAGAGAACGCTCCGTATCCCTTTTGCCAGTGAAAGTTTTTAAACTCCGGCCCTTTGGTTTTAATCCACTTGGAAGACTCCGTCTTAACCTCTTCAACGAGGACCGCGATTGTTATTACTCGGGCCAACGAAAATAGGATGTGTACGTGGTCGGTGGTGCTGTTGATTGCCAGGGATGGCGTCTTCTGACCACGAAAGATTGTCGCGATGTACGGGTGTAACTCCGTTTCGATCTTGGGCGTGATGAACGGCTCCCGATGTTTGGTACTGAAGATGAGCCAAATCAGGATGGAAAACAAGGATTGAGGCATGTCTTAGTCTCGCTTTCGTTTATTTGGCGCTTAGCGCTTAGAACTCCAGGGATGATACACCTTCCTCGGGCGATGCCACAGGCTTTTACTGTTCACGCCGTTGGCGCTGAAATGAATCCACAATTTCGGGCGACAAAAAACAAACGCTGGCCAATTGATGTCAAACTTCACTTTTCTCCAAACCGAATGGCCCGATCTTCGCGCCTCGGCGCGTAAGGCTGAGTCACTAGTTCACAGCGACACACGTACATCCTGTTTCGACGCCAGGCGCACGCTTGAAATGGCGATCAATTGGATCTATCAGAACGACTCAGACCTCAAGCGGCCATACGAGAATCACCTGAGCGCCTTAATCTACGAGCCGACTTTCAAAGACAACCTGCCCAGGAACATCTTCCTAAAAGTCCGCGCCATTAAGGAGATTGGCAACCAGGCGGTTCACAGCAATCGCGCTATCACTGAGACGGATGCTCTGCGTGCCACTAAAGAACTCTTTCATTTCCTCTACTGGTTAGCGCACTGCTACACACGCCGCTCGACGGCGGAATATCAAGGCATCACCTTTGACGAGACGAAGGTACCTGCGCGCCAAGTTTCCGTTCCAGTTCATACTCTCAAGCAACTGCAGGCGATGACCGAAGAGTTGCAGGCCCGCGACGCTGAGCAGACAAAGCAGCAACAAGCAAAGTCGACACGGATGCCGAAATCACCCGCCTGCGCGAAGAGATTGCAGAAGCCAAGCGTCAGGACCGGCTTATTCCCGATACGCATGATTATTCTGAAGCGGAGACGAGGAATTATTTCATCGACCTGATGCTGCATGAGGCAGGTTGGGCTTTGGACAAGACGGAAGACCGCGAATATGAAGTGGCGGGCATGCCTAACGCGCAGAACAAAGGTTACGTTGATTATGTGTTGTGGGGTGACGACGGCAAGCCTCTCGCGCTGGTCGAAGCCAAGCGCACTTCAAAAGATCCACGCATCGGCCAGCAACAAGCGAAGCTTTATGCCGATTGTCTGGAGCTGAAATTCGGGCGTCGGCCAATTATTTTCTACACCAGCGGCTACAAGACATGGCTCTGGGACGATATTAACTATCCGCCGCGCGAAGTCCAGGGATTCTACAAGAAGGATGAGCTGGAGTTGTTAATGCAGCGCCGGAGCACGCGAAAAGACCTGAGCGCCGAGCAAGTCAACAAAGAGATCGTCGAGCGTCACTACCAGGAAGCAGCAATCAGACGCATCGCTGAAGATTTGGACAACAAGCAGCGCAAAGCACTAATCGTAATGGCAACGGGCGCGGGAAAGACGCGCACCGTGATCGCTCTTTGCGATTTGCTCCAACGTTGCAACTGGGTTAAGCGCGTCCTCTTTCTGGCCGACCGGGTGGCCCTCGTTAAGCAAGCGGCAAATGCCTTCAAGAGACACTTACCTGATTCCAGTCCCGTCAATCTCGTAACCGATAAGAAGGAGACCGGAAGCCGCGTCTATCTATCAACTTACCCAACGATAATGAACCTCATCAACGACATGGACGACGGTTTGCGACGCTTCGGGGTGGGACACTTTGACCTCGTGGTCATTGACGAAGCGCATCGCTCGGTCTATCAAAAGTATCGCGCCATCTTTGAGTATTTTGATTCGTACCTGATTGGGCTCACCGCTACGCCAAAATCAGAAGTTGATAAGAACACATACGGCCTTTTTGATTTGGAAAAAGGGGTGCCGACCTACTC